>CAZXGW010000032.1:8400-12446 GCA_964640355.1 uncultured Enterobacteriaceae bacterium | reverse complement strand
TCCTCGGAAATCAGGATGTCTTTCCGATCGATGACCCGGCCGTCCGCCGTCACCCAGTTGCCGTTCTCATCGATGGTGGCCCCGGCTTCGGCGGCGGCCTGGCGCAGTGCCGCTTCCTGTTTCATTTTTGTGGCATTCTGGAGCAGGTCAAGCGGGGTGATGCCGGTAAAATCGGCCCTGCCCCTGTCACGGCGGTTGCGCAGGACGCCGATCAGGTCCCCTTTGTCATCGGCAATCGCGAGCAAGGCCGCCTGTTCCGGCGTCACATCGAGGGTGACGGTAGTAAACGTCGTGGTCCTGCGCTGTTGTGGCTGCCCGAGGGCGTCCAGGTGTTCATCATACGCCTCGCGTCCGGTCGCAAGGACGAGCACGTCCTGTAAAACCGGAAGGATGACATCGGTGGCCCTGGCACCGGCCATGGTCTCCAACAGTTCTTCCGGGACGTTCTCCGCCCCGGCCTGCAGCGCGGCCTCCCGGAGACCGGCGGGCACGGGCGCCGTCGCTTCATAACCGACGACCCTCGTTCCGATGTTCACGTATAAATCGATGCGGTTGCCCGGCCGCATCATCCCGGCGATGGACGTGGGTTCATCCACCTGGACAGTGACGGCGCGCCGGTTCTGCTTGACGAGGTCGGAGAAATCGACCGGGAACGTTTCCTCGATGAAACTGGTGAGAACGGGCTTGCCGCGGCTGATATCCGTTACCAGGAAGCGCCCGACGTAATTACCGAATGCATCGGGAGGTATGGCGTTGGGATGAACGTAATCACTCGGGACCTGCCGGATCGCATAATCACCCATCTGCACTTTCTGTCCCTTCGGCAAATCCTGCTTTGCCACCACAACGGCGACCATTATTTCTTCCTTGCCGACGATGCTCTCGCGGATAGCCGCTTCGCGGCTTTTAAGGTACAACATGGATAATACGGCGGCGGCTATGCCGAAGCCGACGGAAAGCAGAAATATCAATCCGGTCCTGGTTCCACCTGAAGCCATGATCTCTCCCCGAGGTTCAGTTATTCAAAAAACGAAAGCTTGGTACATCCAGCCGATAACATCGTTTACAAGGCATCAAAAGGATTGCCGGTGCAGAAACTGCAAAAATCATCCAGCCCCAGTCCAACGCTGTCAGCGATATCCAGCCCCTGCTGGACCTCGGGCGGAAGACTGTTCCGGGCATAGTCTTTCAGATCCTCGACCAGTTGCCCCGGGTTGTCGGTGAGGTATTCCCGCTGTTCACTCGGCATCCCCTGATTGTTATACATCGATATCAATTCAAAGTAATTCTCCTTGTCAGGATAGTCGGAAAGCGAGATGGCGTAGCTGTAAGCGTTATAATTGTTCCTTATGGCGTTCGTGAGTTCGATGATCATGTCGCCGCCGGGCCCGGTGGTGAGCACGAGTATTCCGAAGACAGACACGACTGTATATTCGACTATGGATTGTCCCGCCTGCCGCCGGAATTTTCCCGCGTTCCTCATGAAGGACGGGTTCTTACTCATCGCCATATTTGTCATGTCCCTAGTTTTCAGTCTGGGCGATCACAATGGTGCCGTTCTCGGCCTTGTGAATAACGATGCTAACACTTTTGATGCCGCTACTGAATCGCAGTGAGTGGGTGTCGCCCCCGGACAGGGTTTGATCCATGTCCACCCCCCAGCCCTGGCCTTCAAAATGGTGCCGGTAAAAATTGGCATTATTTTCAACCGAAAACTGGTTTGAGAGCTGGAGGGTGCGGCCTTGCTTGCCGGTATCCCGCGAAAGAATATCATTGATGACATGACTGCCCCGCATTTTCGGGAATCCCTTGCCCAGGGTTGGCAGGTTTTCAGGGTCAGGAAGCCGGCTCATCCCCAGCAGTCCGGTTGAGCCCCGATCGCCGTCTTCGTTCACCTGGACGGTCATCAGGTATCCGTTTTCCACGCGGGTGATGATCCGCCAGGGTTCGAGAATATCCGTTTCGGTATAACCGGGCCTCTCCTCGGTGCCCTGGGGCCAGAATTCCCGGTAAAACTGCAGTACTTCATCGACAGAACGCCTGCTGGTGAATTGCCGGACATCCATGGCCACGCCGTTGATGACGATGGATTCCCCTAGCCTGCCGATGGTGGAATCAGGGGGAGAAGGAAACTTCGGGGCAGCATGGCCGGCATCCATGAAAAACAAAAACAAGCAGAGTTGCATGATAACCGGGAGTCTGTATTTAAGGTTCATCATATTTCGCAATCGGCAAAAACCGGTTCCGGGTCGAAATTACACAAGCCGTCAGGACAATCATGGCTGCCGCCGTCTTCAAGCCGGTCGGGGTGTACCGCGTCGACGTTCATGTAGCCCAGCCAGAGACTGCCGTTATTGGATAACTCCCCGTCACCATACGTGTCATATTTCTTGCTGCTTTTGTTCCATTTGGAGACCGTGCCATAGTTGACATCCAGGAAATGGGGAATCGAGGGATTGCACCGGCGCCACTCCGGGACCAGCAGGGAGACGACATCCCAGACCTCGTTCAGGCCCGGGATGGCCTCGATGAGTTCATTCAGTATCTTGGTGGGCACCATGCCGCCGGCCTGGTTGATGGTGTGCCCGAGGCCGCCGGCATTCCAGCCGTCCGTCAGCACCGACGCACCGGCCGTGTAGTTGATATTCAGGGCGGCGGTGGAGTCGTCAACGCCCGGCGTGTCAGTAATCGTCGGGAAATCGATCAAGCCCGGCGGCGCCGTCACCGGGATGCTGACGGACGATACGGCGCGGCCGTCAGTATTGATCATGGTAAACCCCACGTCCCTGTCGGCCAGGCTCATGGCCCAGGCCAACGCCTCAAAGACGGCGTCCAGGATGTCCAGCAGCGTATTCAATATGCCGAGACTGTAATCGGGCGTCGGCTCCTGGGTCAGCGGCGGGTCGGCGGGATTATTCGATTCAATAAGGGAATTGCCCCGGTGGTCCGTCCACAGGGGGTTGCGATCGTCCTTGTCCCAGTTGCCGGCGTAACCGGGTTCGATGGGAGAATCCGGCGCCGAAAAGAAGCGCCAGCGCGATTCGCTCTGAACTCTTGCAGGACTTTTTACAGGCTGGGCAAGATCTTTTCCCCCGCCGTCAACAAACCCGCCGGGTGTTTCAGACTCGGCACCATACCAGACGGTATATTCCCAGGCCTCGTAGCGGGCGGCCTGTATGGCGGTGTGTTTGATGTCGATATATTTCCCTAACAGCGGAATCAGCAGCAGCAACGGGACCAGCACGGTTGAAGCGGTCACCAGGGTTTCCGTCATGGCCTGGCCGGTCAGGCGTTTTTCGACGTTTATCGCCATCACGGGCCGGGCAATACGCTGCTGAAATCGGCAGGCAAGGAAGCCAGGCCCGCTATCAGGTCCTGGATGCCGTCGATGAGCCCGAAGGTCTGTTTCTGTTGCAGGGCGATGGAAACCATCCTGTCGGCATTGGTGGTTTCAACCAGCCTCGCCTGCCAGTAGGGATTGAAGGCGCTGCCGTATTCTTCCTTGCCGTCAGCCCGAGAGAAGTAGGTAAGATCCTTCGGCCGCTTGAAATAGACTTCAGCCTTGGCGATGGCCCCCAGTTCCTCATCGGCAATGGCCGAATCATCCAGATAGAAGGCGTTGCCGGAATCAATCTTGGGGCCGTCGCCGACGGTTTTAAGCGGGGCGTTTTCACTGTAGATATCGACATCGTCCTTGACGACGCCGGCCAGGAAATAGGGTGCCTCGAATCCCCAGGGGTTGGTCTGCGGTGATGTATCGGAGTACCGCGGCAGTCCCTGGTAGCTGGTATTCACCCGGCGCTGCGTGGTCGGCATGGTGGCGATAACGGTGGGCACCTGGTACGCATAGTGGCTCCACACCGGTCCCCGCCAGCCGACGAATGGCGGCGCCAGCGTCCCCGTGGGGTCCATGCCCCAGGCCTGGACATGTTTCGGGGCGCCGCCGTAACTGTCCTTGTCTATATCGTATAAATCGAGGCCCTTGACCTTGGTCTTGCCGACCTGGGCGGCGCCGGAACTGAAGGGCGCCGAGGTGGGGAACGGCA
>CAZXGW010000032.1:4114-8300 GCA_964640355.1 uncultured Enterobacteriaceae bacterium | reverse complement strand
TTGATGGGAAACGGCGGGATTTCCAGCGGCAGGGTCCAGCCCCGTTTCCGGGAAAATTCATCCCGCGATCCGTTGACCACGGCGGCAAACCGCGCAAACCCTTCGGCGGATTCGGCCTTGGTCGGGCTGTAGGTTTTTACGAAGCTGTCTAACTGGGGCAGGATATCGATATACGACAGGGTGTGGGCGATCATGGTAAGGATGCCGAAATCGGAAATCTTGGCATCCGGCGCATTGTCCTCCACCAGGTCCAGGTAGGCGCTGATGGCATAGAGAATACTGGCGTAATGGTAGCCGGTCTGGCCCGCACTGTAGGCCTTGTTGATGTTATGCAGGACGGTCGCCCCGATGTTGGCGACAACCTTGAAGACCTTGAAAAACAGGTCCCCCGGCACCTTGAACACGAGGTTAGTCGCGGTCTTGAAGACATTTTCGACGGTGTCGCCGGCCGTCCCGAGGCTGACGGCCATGACCAGGGGATAGATGAACAACCGCTCATAGGCCATGAGGTAGGATTCAAACGAGGACCAGTGGGTGGCCCACGATGCCATGCCGACCAGCTGGCCGATGGCGACTTCATTGGCCACCATCGCGCGGTTGGTATAGGCCATGAAGTTGAGATCGCGGGCTTCCGTGATGGCAACACTGTATGCCGCGGCATCCGCGGCATTCTGGAGCTGCATCTTTTCGCTGGTGATCTTGCCTGCCTTGTACAAGAACACCAGTGACAGGGTCACGACCCCAAGAAACAGGACCACGAAGATCATGGCCTGCCCCCGTTGCCGCCCGGTTCCGGCAGGATAGTCGTACGTCAATGCCCGGGCCTCCTTCAGGGGTTGTTATTTTAAGGCATTGCCTCCGCCTGAAGTACCGGAGGCAATGTCGTCAGCACTTATTCTGCGAAGGTATCCAGGGTCTTGGCTTTGGCGGCCTCGGTGACACCTGCCGCGGCGGTATCCGATTGGGCTGCTGTTGTCGCACCTTCCTTGCCGGCCAGCTCCTGGGCCATGCCGCCGACCTGGCTGCGCACCACATCGCCGAAGATGGTATAGACCGCGATAGCCGCAATGGCGATCAGGGCTACGATAATGATGTATTCTGTCATGCCCTGGCCCAGTTGTTTCAGGTATTTCTTCATGTCTTACACCTCATGTTAGTGACCAACCCGTATCATTTTCTTTTTGGAAAGATTATGGTCTCTCCACCAGGCTAAATCAATCGGCTTTTTATACGCCCGCCGTGCCGGTAATTCAGGGTTATCAGGGACTTGAAAAATCGCCGGGAACGCCTTACATGATAGCATCCGGGACCAGGAATACGGGGGTACAGTCGGCATGAAGGTTGAAGCGAAGCAGGAAACGCGGGGGTTCCAGGCCGAGGTCCGGAAACTGCTGGACCTCATGGTCCATTCCCTCTACAGCAACAGGGAAATCTTTCTGAGGGAGCTTATCTCCAACGCCTCCGATGCCGCGGACAGGCTGCGCTTCGAGGCCCTCAGGGACGAGAGCCTGTATGAAAACGACAGCAGGCTGGTTATCCGGGTGGCGTATGACAAAAAGCACGGGACCCTCACCGTGACGGATAACGGTATCGGCATGGCGCGTGACGAGATCGTTGAAGACCTCGGCACCATCGCCCGATCCGGCACTCGCCGGTTTTTTGAATCGCTGACCGGCGATCAGGCGAAGGACGCGCAGCTTATCGGCCAGTTCGGCGTGGGGTTTTACTCCTGCTTCATCGTGGCGAAAAAGGTGGAAGTGACCAGCCGCCGCGCCGGCCTCCCCCGCGCGGAAGGCGTACGCTGGACCTCGACCGGGGAGGGTGAATTCACGGTCGAGACGGTGGACTGGCCGAGGCGGGGTACCCGGGTGGTGCTGTATCTCCGTGACTCGGAAAAGGAATTTCTCGACGGTCACAGGTTGCGCGGCATCATCAGGCGCTATTCCGATCACATTTCGCTGCCGATCCTGATGCCTGCGGAAGGCAAGGACGGCGGGAGCGATGAAACGGTCAACAACGCCACCGCGCTGTGGATGAGAAGCCGGAAGGACATCAGCGAACAGGAATACAATGAATTTTACAAGCACGTCGCCCATGATTTCAGGGACCCGCTCTGCCACCTGCATCACAAGGTGGAGGGCAAGCTGGAATATACGATCTTGCTGTTCATCCCGTCGAAGGCGCCGTTCGATCTCTGGGACCGGCAGCAGCGACATGGCGTGAAGCTCTACGTGCGGCGCGTGTTTATCATGGATGACGCCGAGCAGTTGATACCCCCTTACCTGAGGTTTGTCCGGGGCGTGGTGGACTCCGATGATCTCCCGCTGAACATATCGCGCGAAATCCTGCAAAAGAATAAAACCATCGACGCCATCCGCGCCGGCTGCACAAAGAAGATCCTCGGCTTGCTCAGGAACATGGCCGAAAAGGACAGGGAAAAGTACGCCGTGTTCTGGAAAGAATTCGGCGCCGTGTTGAAGGAAGGCATCATCGATGAGCCGGACAAGCGCGAGGAAATCACCAGGCTATTCCGTTTCAGTTCCACGCACGAGGACAAGGAGGAGCAGGGCGTCAGCCTGGAAGACTATGTCGCCCGCATGAAAAAGGACCAGAAGGCCATCTATTACGTCATTGCCGACAGTTTCCAGGCCGCAAAGAACAGCCCGCATCTTGAAATCTTCCGCAAACAGGGCATAGAGGTGCTGCTCCTGTCGGACCCCATCGATGAATGGGTGACGGCGCACCTGAATGAATATGACGGCAAGCCGTTACAATCCGTTACCCGGGGTGAACTGGACCTGGGCGGCATGATCTCCGGGGAAGGGAAGGGGAAGGCTGAATCCGGAGACAAGGCCCTGGGCGACCTGATTGACCGTATCAAAAAGACGCTCGATGACAAGGTGAAAGACGTTCGGGTCACGGACCGGCTGACAACTTCGCCGTCCTGCCTTGTGGCGGATGAGCATGATATGGGCCGTCATCTGGAACGGATACTCAGGGACTCCGGTCAAAAAATCCCGGGTAGCAAGCCTGTTCTGGAAATTAACCCAGAACATCCGATTGTGCTACGACTTAAAGAAGAAACGGATGGTCAACGTATAACGAACTGGTCACATATCCTTTTCGACCAGGCACTGCTGAGTGAAGGCGGTCAACTGAGTGATCCGGCCGGCTTTGTGCATCGGTTGAATGACGAGTTTCTCTGGCTGGGAGAGAAAAACGAGAAAGATAATGGATGAATGGAATCAGCTTTTTTCAATAGCATTTACATCTGTTTGACGCGGGAATTTTTCAGGATGGAAATGATCCGTATGAATTTCGGGTCGCGGATAACGGGGTTGTGCGATCTTTTCAGGAATGAATTTGACTGATCCGGGCCCCGGCGTTCGAACGTAGCGGGCCGTTTTATGTTCAGGCAATGGAATGGCGGCTGGTTTCCCGGTAACGCCGGAAACCGCAGAATCTGTTGAATATTGCTCACCACCCGATTCATAAGTCGATAAGGTTCCAGGTGGCGTATCCGCTTGTTCCCGGTCTTCAAGCTCTTTGATTTCCTGGTCAATCTCATTGTAATAAATGTCTGCCTTGACAGCGTCTTCCCCCGAGATCCGGGTCTGACCGGGAAAAATTTTAGCTTCGTTCTCGTAAGACTCTATTGTCTTCTCATTGATCAGTCTTGAATACCGCTTGTCGTCCGGCTCAGACTCGGCTGCGCGCCTGTACCAGGCCTGTGCTGCCGCCATGTCCGGCTCCTCGGTACCCAGCCCCGCTTCATACATCATGCCGACAAATGCGTTTGCTTCCGCATTACCCGAAGCCGCTACCGCCTTGTACTGTTCCAGCGCCGTCTCATAGTCTCCCCGGCTGTAGGCGGCGTTGGCTGCAGCCATCGACCCGCCGGTGGTCGTAATGTGTTTGGGGGAAGGGGGCGGCGGCGCGGGTGGTGTCTCGGCAGGAGATTCGTCGGAAATACCCAGCCCTTGCTTGAACTGATTGAGAATTCTCATCTTTTCAGGGTCGTCCTTGTATTCCTGCTCTGCCGCTTTCAGTTTCTCCAGTTGCTCATCCGTGAACCCGGGTTTGTCCTCTTCCGCGAACGCCGGCAGGGACAACAGGAACAGCAGGAAAAACACGGTGGTTTTATACATTAGATTAAGATACAGGGGGTGTGGCTGGTACAGGCATC
>CAZXGW010000032.1:0-4014 GCA_964640355.1 uncultured Enterobacteriaceae bacterium | reverse complement strand
CTCGACCAGCAGCTCGTGGAATCCCTCGCGTCGCAGGCGGCGGTCACGATCACCAACAAGTCGCTTATCGACGCGCAGAAAAAGCTGTTCGATTCGCTGATAAAACTGATCGCCGACGCCATTGACGAAAAATCGCCCTACACGGCCGGGCATTGCCGGCGCGTCCCCATACTGACGAACATGCTGGCCAACGCGGCGTGCAATATCCAGGCCGGTCCCCTCAAGGATTTCAGCATGACGGAGGAGGAAAAATACGAACTGGACGTCGCCGCCTGGCTGCATGATTGCGGGAAGATCACGACGCCTGAATTCGTCGTGGACAAGGGCACCAAGCTGGAAACGATCTTCGACAAGATCGACCTCGTGGATGTGCGGTTTGAAGTATTGAAGCGCGATGCCGAAATCGCCTCCCTGAAACGCAGGCTTGCGGAGCTGGGCGAATTTCCGCCGGCCGGCGATGAAGAGCTGGAGAAACAGCTCGCCAGACTGGATGCGGACAGGGAATTCATCAGGCAGCGCAACATCGGCGGTGAGGCGATTACGGAGGAGGACATCAGGGAAATCGACCGGATCGCCGCGTACCAGTGGCGGACGCCGAACGGCACCATCGAAAATCTCCTGGAAGAGGAAGAGGTGGACAACCTGAAGATTGCCCGGGGAACATTGAACGTCATGGAACGCGAGATCATTAACAACCACGTGTCGGTCACGATCAAGATGCTGCAATCCCTGCCCTACCCGCAGCACCTGCAGAGGGTCCCGGAATATGCGGGCGGGCACCATGAAAAAATGGACGGCACGGGTTATCCGAACCGGCTCAAGCGGGACGAGATGTCCATCCAGGCGCGAATGGTCGCCATCGCCGACGTCTTCGAGGCCTTGACCGCGGGCGACAGGCCCTACAAGAAGGGCATGTCGCTGTCAAAGTCCCTTTCCATCCTGGGCCGGATGAAACTGGGGAATCATATCGATCCGGATCTGTTCGACGTCTTCATGTGGGACAAGATCTATCTTAAATATGCCGAACAGTACCTGAAGCCGGAACAGATCGATGACGTGGACCTCGCCGCCATACCGGGCTATGTGCCTCCGCCCGTCAATTGAATTCACCACCAGACTCCGCAGCACGTTTGTTTCCCCTTGAGATCCTGGATGCGGCGCCGCCGACGCTGCGCCAGGTGATTGACCGGGCAGAGGCGCAACTGGAAGCGGCCGGCGTGTATTTCGGCCACGGCACCGACAATGCACGGGATGAGGCTGCCTTCCTGGTCCTGCGTTCCCTTGATCTCCCCTTTGCCGTGAGCGAAGCGGACCTCGATCGCCCGCTCGACCGTGCGGCATGCGAGCGGGTTGTGTCCGCGATCGACGCGCGCATTAACACAAGGCGGCCGGCGGCCTATATCCTCGGCGAGGCGTGGTTCGCCGGCCTGTCCTTTTATGTCAATGAAAACGTGGTGGTGCCGCGATCGCCGCTGGCGGAGCTCATCCTGGAAAAATTCCAGCCGTGGTGCCGGGAGGCGCAGGTCGGGCACATCCTGGACATCGGCACCGGCTGCGGCTGTATCGCCGTGGCCTGTGCGCTGGCCTTTCCCGAAGCCGTGGTCGATGCCGTGGATATCAGCGCCGGGGCCCTGGCGGTGGCGAAAAGAAACGTGGACCACTACCGGCTGGACAGGCAGGTGTCGCTGATACAGTCGGATCTGTTTCAGGCGCTCGATGATCGCCATTACGATCTGATTATCGCCAACCCTCCGTATGTCAGTGAGGAAGAAATGGCCGGCCTGCCAGCCGAATACCGGCATGAGCCGGTGACCGGCCTGTCCGGCGGTCCCGATGGCCTCGACGTGGTGAAGCGGATCCTGGCCGAAGCTTCCGGCTACCTGACCGGAGATGGCGTTCTCATTATTGAAGTCGGCAGTGGCCAGGAGGCATTGGTCAGCCAGTATCCGCGCGTGCCGTTCCTGTGGCTCGAATTTGAACGCGGCGGCGAGGGAGTTTTCCTGCTGTCGCGGGAGGACCTTGTCCGCTCGCTTGATTGAGCCATAACATCACCGACATACAGAGCCGGAGGAGAATAAAACCGTGGGAAAACCGGACAAAGACCGCGAGCGGGATGACATCCGGCCGGCAGCGGGTAACGGGCTGCTCGACCGGCGCCTGTTTCTGAAGCACGGCCTGGCATTCGGCGCGGCATCCGCGGCCGGCATGCTGTTGGCGCCGGCGGGGGCCCGCGCCGGCAAGGTCAAGGCGGAACCGATCGATCCGGCCCGTCCGCCCTGGATGCGCGAACCGGGGGCGCCGTTTTCCCTTTACGGCGTACCGTCGCGGTTTGAAGCCGACGTGGTGCGTTTCCCGACGGCCAACCAGGCTGTCAGCGGCAACGGTGTTTCCTGGTCGCCGCTGCATCTCCTCGAGGGCATGATCACCCCGAACGGACTGCATTACGAACGCCATCACAACGGCATACCGCAGATCGACCCCGAGGTTCATCGCCTCCTGATCCACGGGCTTGTCAGGAACCCCCTGTTTTTCACCATCGATGATTTGTTGCGTTATCCGATGGTGTCGCGGATCTGTTTCGTGGAATGCGGGGGCAACAGCAACGCCGCCTGGAACAGCACGCCTTCGCGCGCAGAGGCCGGTTACTTTCACGGCCTCGTGTCGTGCAGTGAATGGACGGGCGTACCGCTTGCCACCGTGCTCGAGGAAGCCGGCATCGGCAAACAGGCGAAATGGCTGATCGCCGAGGGCGCCGATGCCTTCGCCATGAACATGAGCATCCCGCTGGAGAAGGCCATGGACGACGCCCTGCTGGCGCTCTACCAGAACGGCGAGCGCCTGCGTCCTGAAAACGGTTATCCGTTGCGGCTGATCCTGCCGGGCTGGGAAGGGGTGCTGAACGTGAAATGGCTGCGCAGGCTCAAGGCCGTGGACCGGCCCGCCATGACACGCAATGAAACCGCCCGTTACACGGAACTGCTGCCCTCCGGCAAGGCGCGGATTTTTACGTTCGTCATGGAAGCGAAATCGCTGATCACCTCGCCCTCGGCCAACATGGTCCTGAGAAAGCCGGGGCTTTACCAAATCACCGGGCTGGCCTGGTCCGGCCACGGCGTGATCCGGAAAGTCGAAGTCTCGGCCGATGGCGGCCGGAGCTGGGCCGAGGCCGAACTGCAGGCGCCGGTATTGCCCAAGGCCTTCACCCGTTTCCGCATTCCGTGGCGCTGGGATGGACAACCGGCCGTGTTGAAAAGCCGCGCGACGGACGAAACCGGCTTTGTCCAGCCCGAGCGGGACAAACTGGTGGCGGAGCGTGGGCAGCACGGCTTCTTTCACTACAATGCCATCGTGACCTGGCAGGTGGACGAAGACGGCGTGGTCAATCACGTCTATGACGGGACGGGGGAGAACGGTCCCGGCGAGACCGGCGAAGTCAGCATCGATGCCGGCTGGGATTGAAAACGCATTGATTGTTCTACGGCCTTCTGCATTCCGCCACATGGCGGCCGCCTGCCGGCATGCGATCACCGGCGCCCTGTTGACTGTCTTCCTTCCCGCCTTGCCTGTGCCTGTGCTTGCCGGCCCCCCGCACGGACCGGAACTGGGCCGGCCGGCGGCGGCGGACGACGTCGAAAAATGGGATATCGGCATCATGCCGGATGGCGAAGGCCTGCCGCCAGGGCGAGGTACGGTCCCGGAAGGCGAGGTTGTTTACGAGACACACTGCGCTTCCTGTCATGGCCCGGGGGGTGCCGGCGGCAGCGCGGATCAGCTTGCCGGGACGACGATGGGGCTTACGAGTGACTATCCGGAAAAGACCATCGGCAGCTACTGGCCCTATGCGACCACGTTGTTTGACATGACACGCCGCTCCATGCCAATGGACAAGCCGGGCCTGTTGACCGATGACGAGGTCTATGCCGTTACGGCCTACCTGCTGTACCTGAACAATATTATTGACGAGACAGCGGTGATGGACGCCACGACGCTGCCCCGGGTAAAAATGCCGAACCG
>CAZXGW010000031.1:11391-12555 GCA_964640355.1 uncultured Enterobacteriaceae bacterium | reverse complement strand
GTGGATGCCATGGCGGCAGAGCAGATCCTGAGGCTGGCCACCACCACGAGCACCGAAAATACCGGGTTATTGGAAACACTGAACCCGCCATTTGAGCGACAGTACAATGCCAGGGTACATGTGATCGCCGTGGGTACGGGGCAGGCGCTCAAGCTCGCGGAGGACGGCAACGTGGACTTGGTTTTCGTTCATGCCCCGGAAGCGGAACAGGCGTTTGTCGAGAAGGGTTACGGTATAGAGCGGAGGCCCGTCATGCACAACGATTTCATCCTGCTGGGGCCGGCCGCTGATCCCGCGGGCGCCGGCCGGGCGGGATCCCTCGCGGAAGCCATGCGCCGCATCCAGGCAAGAAATTGCCTGTTCGTGTCACGCGGCGACGAGTCGGGGACGCACAGAAAGGAAATGGAACTTTGGGAAAAAAGCAACGTTAAGCCCGGCGGCGCGTGGTACCGGACAGTAGGCCAGGGAATGGGGCCGGTACTGCTGATCGCCGATGAGATACAGGCGTACACGCTGAGCGATCGCGGAACGTTTCTTGCCTACGGGGGCAAGATCAGCCTGAAGACGGTTTTCGAAAATGATGAATTGCTGGCCAATCCCTACCATATCATCCTGGTCAACCCGGAGAAGCACCCCCGGGTAAAGGTGGACCTGGCGCGCAGGTACTCGGATTTCGTTACGGGGGAGGAAGGCCAGAAGATCATTCGCGAATTCCGAATCAACGGGCAACCGCTGTTTTATCCCGATGCGATACGATGAGGGTGCGGGTTGGCGGCATGCAGAAACAAAAAAGCCCGGGATCCGCTCGTTGGGGGGAGGAGGGGAGAGCAGGATTCCGAGCAAAATGCAAGCATCGGAGGAGGTTCATGATGACTTGCGGCTGAAATTCTAGCCGAGAGTGGAAATGCCCGCTGTGATGCAGTCCGCAATACCGCCCGCCGCTCAGCGGTATTACGTGAACCGATTCACACTTCAGGTATTTTCCGGCGGGCTTTTCCGCTTGTCCGACACCGAATTGCCCGGGAGGGTGTCCTTGTCGGGGCGTACGATACTTACGATCGTCCAGCCGGCATCCGGCTTCAGGTCTTCCCCGACCAGGAAAAACTGCAGGCGGTCCTTTTTGTTTACCGCGAAGAGGGGGATTGCGCGCTGCCCGTATTTTGA
>CAZXGW010000031.1:3434-11291 GCA_964640355.1 uncultured Enterobacteriaceae bacterium | reverse complement strand
GGCTTCATCAGGCCGGTGACCGGCCCGAGGATAATGCCGCATACAAGCAGGAATAATATCGCGGGCAGTTTTGCCCACCAGGCCAGCCACTGGCAGGCGATGCCCAGCACGCCAATGCCGGCAAGGGCAAGGAGAATCTCGTCAGTCAAGCGTGAAAGTCCGGGACGCTGCCGGCATGCCAATGGCCGTGATCACAGCCGTCAGCTTGACGCCAGGGCGCGCATCGCGGTTCACGGTTCGGGGCACGGCGGATAATTCATGTAAATGGCGACGAATTGGCCGGCGATCCGGTTTAAATACTGGCGCTGAACCGAATAGGCTTCCCGCTCGCGCCGGAGATGATCGTTGCAGTCGCCGGAGCCGTATTTACCGCTGAGGTCCTGCAGATAATGGACAATTTCATGCACGATAACGCTGCGGGTGATGGCGTCGTCGCGGCCTTTCAGGTGCTCGTCGAGGTAGATGATCCCGTTGTTGTCGTACCAGGCGGCGACCCGGCATGTTTCCCGGCCGAGGCAGGCATGCTCGACGAAGAAACCGCGGGGCTGGTATTCAATAGCGGGCAGCCTGTCGGGAGCGGGATAGCCGGACAGGTGGATAGCCCAGCTCAGCAGCACGCTGATCATTTTCGTTTCTTCCATCCCGTTTCCCGGTCCTCGGGCAGGCGGTGTTCAGTCCGGCCGCCGGAACACCAGGGTGGCGTTGGTGCCGCCGAAGCCGAAGCTGTTTGACATGACGGTGTTCAGGCCGGCGCGATCAATCCTCTCCCGGGCAATCGGCACACCGGCGGCCCCTTCATCGAGCCTGCTGATGTTTGCCGAGGCACTGATGAAATCATGCGTCATCATGAGCAGGGAGCAGATGGCTTCGTTCACGCCCGCTGCGCCGAGGCCGTGACCGCATAATGACTTCGTGGAGCTGATAACGGGGATCCTGTCCCCGAAAATCTCTTTTATGGCGTCAATTTCAATAATGTCCCCCACGGGCGTGCTGGTGGCATGGGCATTGATGTAATCGACGGGTGAGGAGACTGTCGCCAGCGCCTGCCGCATGCAGCGCACCGCCCCTTCCCCCGAGGGCTTGACCATGTCATAACCGTCGCTGGTTGCTCCATAGCCGGCCACTTCCGCGTAGATCCTGGCGTTTCTGGCAAGCGCATGCTCCCGTTCCTCGAGCACGAGGATACCGCCGCCGCCGGAAATGACGAAACCGTCGCGATCGGCGTCATAGGGCCGTGAAGCGGCCTGGGGTGTTTCATTGTAGGCGGATGACAGCGCGCCCATCGCGTCGAACAGCAAGGTCGTGGTCCAGTGCACTTCATCACCGCCGCCTGCAAAAATGATGTCCTGTTTGCCTGCCTGGATGATCTCGAAGGCGTTGCCGATGCAATGAGCGCTGGTGGCGCAGGCGGAGCTGATGGAGTAGTTGACGCCCCTGATCCCGAAGGCTACCGACAGGCAGGCGCTGTTGGTGCTCGACATGATGCGCGGCACCATGGTCGGTTGCACCTTGCGCGCACCCCTCGCGCGCAGGGTATCCGTTGCCAGGAGCATGTTTTCCATGGAAGAGCCGCCGGAGCCGACAATCAGTCCCGTCCGCGGAGTGGTGATGTCGGAACCGTCAAGCGCCGCATCTTCAATGGCCTCCTTCATCGCAAGGTAGGCGAAGGCGGCGCTGTCGCCCATGAAACGCCTCAGTTTTCTATCAATCAACTCGTCGGGATTGAGGCGTATCGGGGCGTACACCTGTGATCGAAAGCCCAGTTCCGCATACTCCGGGCTGAATTCCGCGCCCGATCGGCTTTCCCTGAGCGAGACGAGGACCTCGTCCTTGTTGTTGCCTATGCTGGACACGATCCCGAGTCCCGTGACCACGACGCGTTTCATCGGGGTCATGCCTCCCGGGGGACGGCCGGCCGCGGGCGCTGCATCGGTGCTGACAGCCGCGCCGGCGCGGGCAGCACATCCGGGCCCGGTGTACCTCGCGTATCAGCACATCCGGGGGAAAGCGGCGGGAACTGGTCGTGGTACAGGGACATTTATCCGGAATCTATCTCTTCAAAATCCCTCGGTGGACTTGAACAGTCCGACACGCAGATCTTTTGCCGTGTAGATTTCCCTGCCGTCGACTTCCATGCGCGCATTCGCCACGCCCATGACCAGCTTGCGCAGAATGACGCGTTTCATGTCGATATGGTAGGTGATTTTTCGGTTCCCGGGCGTCACCTGGCCGGAGAATTTTACTTCACCCGCCCCGAGGGCGCGCCCCCGGCCCGGGGCGCCCATCCAGCCGAGGAAAAATCCGATCAACTGCCACATGGCGTCCAGCCCCAGGCAGCCCGGCATGACCGGATCATTGTTGAAGTGGCAATTGAAAAACCAGAGATCGGGCCTGATATCCAGTTCCGCCGTGATCTGCCCCTTGCCGTATTTACCGCCGTTTTCGGTGATGGAAATGATCCTGTCCACCATGAGCATTGGAGGCAAGGGCAACTGGGCGTTTTCTTCCCCGAACAAATCACCGCGGGCACAGGCAAGCAATTCTTCCCGTGTGTAGCTGTTCTTCTTGGTCATTAGCCGTTAGTATCGCACGCCGCCTCCGTTTTTTCCGCAGGTATTTGACCTCCAGCCGCACTGGCGGCGGCAAAACGCAAGACGACAGCGGTATTCCGCGCCGGTGTCAAAAAGTCGAGGTTGGTAAATTCCGCCAGTTTCATCGTTACCGCCATCCTGCGCTTCACCCCCTTTTGGCGGCTGACGATCAAGCCGGGGAACACCGTCGCCAAAGATCGGCAGGCGTAATTCGGAGCAGGTGTGGTTATCATATGTCTTCAGGTGCCCGGACAGCCGGTGATGGCCGGGGAGTTCGGGGACCGCTTAACGTCAAGCCGGGCCGTGATGCCGCCGGCACCCGTTACATCCCGGCGGCGTTTGTCCCGGCAGCGAAATTTTCAACTGCCGGGTTGTGGGACAGGCGGATGTTTCTTGACAGGGATAAGCACGCCGCTAGACTCATTGCACCGCACAAAGCAGGAACAGACTATCTTGAAAGACGTTCCACACTACAAACGGCGCCAGAGTGTCGCCGTGAAAGTCGGCCCGGTTGTCATCGGCGGCGGGATGCCCATCGTGGTCCAGTCCATGACCAATACGGATACGGCAGATGCCGGGGCGACCGCCAGGCAGGTGCAGCAACTGGCAGCGGCCGGTTCAGAGCTGGTGCGCATTACCGTCAACACGGAAGAAGCGGCCGCACAGGTGGCCGCCATCCGCGACAAGCTTCACGCGCTGGGTTGCGAGGTACCGCTGATCGGTGACTTTCACTATAACGGCCACGCCCTCCTGAGCAAGTACCCCGAGTGCGCCGAGGCGCTCGCCAAGTACCGCATCAATCCGGGCAACGTCGGCTTCGGCCGCAAGAAGGACAGCCAGTTCGCCACCATGATCGAAAAGGCGATTGAATACGACAAGCCCGTGCGTATCGGCGTGAACTGGGGCAGCCTCGATCAGGAACTGCTGACCCGGTTGATGGATGAAAACGCCCGGCGCAAAGACCCTCAGGACGCCGATGATGTCATGCGCGAGGCCCTCATCGTCTCGGCGATCAGCAATGCCGAACGTGCGGAACAGATCGGCCTGCCGCGGGATCACATCGTCCTGTCCTGCAAGGTCAGCGGCGTGCAGAAACTGATTGCCGTTTACCGCGAACTCGCGGCGCGCTGTGATTACGCCCTGCACCTCGGCCTGACCGAAGCGGGCATGGGCACCAAGGGGATCGTCGCTTCCACCGCCGCCATGGGCGTGCTTCTGCAGGAAGGGATCGGCGATACCATTCGCATGTCGCTGACCCCGGAACCGGGCGGGGACAGGACCAGGGAAGTCACCGTGGCGCAGGAAATCCTGCAGACCATGGGGCTTCGATCCTTTACCCCGCTGGTAACTGCCTGCCCCGGCTGCGGGCGCACCACGAGCACGTTTTTCCAGGAACTGGCCGACAACATCCAGGCCTATGTGAGGAGCCAGATGCCGATCTGGAAGGAAAAATATACCGGCGTGGAAGACATGACCCTCGCCGTGATGGGCTGCGTGGTCAATGGGCCGGGGGAGAGCAAACACGCCGATATCGGGATCAGCCTGCCGGGCACCGGCGAGGCCCCGTCCGCCCCTGTGTTCATTGACGGCAAAAAGGTGACAACCCTGCGCGGCGACAATATTGCCGAAGAATTCCGCCGGATCGTGGATGATTACGTCAGGCAGCGGTTTGAACAGAAGACGTGAACTCGTCGCGTTATCTTTATGACCGGCAAGTAGTAATTAAAGCAGCGCCCGTTTTTCACCAAGGCCCTGCACCCACTTTAGTTAACTTCATCCGTCAAACCCACTTATAATGTAGCCAGCCAGTTGTGCGCTCTGCCAGTACGTGTGGCGGCGCGATATAAAATAACCCTAAGGAGCATAACCAATGAAAAAGCTGTCAATCCTGTCGTTGTTCCTTGCCTTCATCATCACGGGATGCGCCAACCAGGTGTCCCGGGAAGAATTTGAGGCCTGTATCTTCGGCACCTCCGTGGCCGGCGCCGCGATCGGCGGTTCTGTCGGGAATGTCGGCGGTGCCGCTGCGGGCACGGCCGTAGGCGCAGCCATCGGGGCCTTTATCTGCGGCCCGATAGGCGTGGCACCGGCACCGGCCCCGCAGGAGGAGACCGGTTACTTCTGGCCGGATGATCAGGACGGTGACGGCGTGCGCGACGGCGCCGATCGCTGCCCGTTTACCCCGGAGGGTATCGCCGTGGACAGCCAGGGCTGCGAACTGGACAGCGACGGTGATGGCGTGCCGGATTACCTGGATCAGTGCCCTGACACTCCGCCGGGTACGGTGGTCAATGCCTCGGGATGCCCGAGGTTGATGGAGACCCTGCAGAACGTGCACTTTGAATTCGACAGCGCGCGGCTCACGGCGGAAGCCAAATCCATCCTGGACAGGCTTGTGCCCGTGATCGAATCCGGTACGGCGAATATCAGTGTCGAGGGGCACACCGACAGCACGGGACCTGACGACTATAACCACGATCTTTCCCGCCGCAGGGCCCAGTCCGTCGTGGATTACCTGGTGTCGAATGGCGTATCAGCTGGCAGGATAACGGCCACGGGCAAGGGCGAAAGCCATCCCGTCGCTACGAACGATACCCGGGAAGGACGGCGCCAGAACCGGCGCGTGGAAATTATCGCCCGGTAGCCGGTTTTCAACCGCCGGGAAGGGACGCGGGCCAGGATTGGCCGGCGTCCCTATTTCCTTGACGGGACATGGACGCGCTCAATACCACCTGCCGGTCTGACCTGCCAAAGAGGAGGGAATGAATGTCTGAGAATAAAACCTTTCCGGTGACGGCGGCGCTCGCGGAACAGGCGCACATCAATTTCAAACGCTACGAGGAAATGTATCGCCGTTCCCTGGAAGACCCGGACGGTTTCTGGGCGGAGCAGGCCGGGGAGTTTGTCAGCTGGTTCCGGAAATGGGACAAGGTCCAGGAATGGAATATCAAGGACGCCAGGATCAGGTGGTTCGAAGGCGCGAAGCTCAATGCCGCCTACAACTGCCTGGACAGGCACCTCGAAACGCGCGGCGATCAGACGGCCATCCTCTGGGAAGGGGACGATCCGGCGGTTGAGAGGAAAATAAGCTACCGCGAATTGCACCGCGACGTGTGCCGGTTTGCCAACGTCCTGAAGCACCGCGGCGTCAAAAAGGGGGATCGGGTCTCGATCTATTTGCCGATGATCCCGGAAGCGGCGGTCGCCATGCTGGCCTGCGCGCGCATCGGCGCAATCCATTCCGTCGTGTTCGGGGGATTTTCCTCCGAATCGCTGAAGGACCGGATTCTGGATTCAGACTGCGAGGTGCTGATCACCGCGGATGAAAGCGTGCGCGGCGGCCGCAGGACACCCTTGAAAGCCAACGCGGACAAGGCCCTGGGGAGCTGCCCCCACGTGCATACCGTCGTCGTGGTCAGGCGCACCGGCGGTGAGATCGCCTGGCATGGGGGGCGTGATGTCTGGTATCACGAGCAGATGGAGGCGGCATCCGCGGACTGCCCCCCCGAGGCGATGGATGCCGAAGATCCGCTGTTCATCCTCTACACCTCGGGCTCGACCGGCAAGCCGAAAGGTGTCCTGCATACTACCGGCGGCTACCTCCTGTTCGCCGCGATCACCCACAAGTACGTGTTCGACTATCGTGAGGGCGACATCTACTGGTGTACGGCCGACATCGGCTGGGTCACCGGCCATTCGTATATCATCTACGGGCCGCTTTGCAACGGCGCCATTACGTTGATGTTCGAAGGGGTGCCGACGTACCCCGACGCGGGGCGCTTCTGGCAGGTGGTGGACAAGCACCGGGTCAATATCTTCTACACGGCGCCGACCGCAATCCGCGCCCTTATGGGCCAGGGAAAGGAATTTGTCACGAAACACGATCGCGGCAGCCTGCGTATCCTTGGTACCGTGGGCGAGCCGATTAACCCGGAGGCCTGGGAATGGTATTACCACGTGGTCGGAAACGATCGCTGTCCCGTCGTCGACACCTGGTGGCAGACGGAGACCGGCGGTATTCTCATCACGCCGTTGCCGGGCGCGATACCCCTGAAGCCGGGTTCGGCAACCCTGCCGTTTTTCGGCGTGGAACCCTGCATCGTGGATGACAAGGGCAACGAGCTCGAGGGCGAGGCCGAGGGATCCCTGTGCATCAAGCGGCCGTGGCCGGGGATCATGCGCACGGTGTACGGCGACCATGAACGTTTCATCCAGACCTATTTCAGGCTCTACCCCGGCAAATACTTCACGGGTGACGGGGCGCGCCGGGACGGCGACGGCTACTACTGGATCACCGGGCGGGTGGATGATGTCATCAATGTCTCCGGCCACCGCATGGGCACCGCGGAGGTCGAGAGCGCGCTGGTATTGCATGAAGCCGTGGCGGAGGCGGCGGTGGTCGGTTATCCGCACGACATCAAGGGCCAGGGTATCTACGCTTACGTCACGCTGATGGCCGGCACCCGGCCCAGCGAGGAATTGCGCCGGGAACTCGTGCAGCACGTACGGAAGGAAATCGGCCCGATCGCAAGCCCCGATATCATCCAGTGGGCGCCGGGGCTGCCCAAGACCCGTTCGGGCAAGATCATGCGGCGCATCCTGCGCAAGATTGCGGCAAACGAATTGAGCAACCTGGGCGACATCAGCACGCTGGCGGATCCGGCGGTGGTGGAAGACTTGATTGCCAACCGGTCGAACAAGTGACCCGTGGCTGAGGTGGCGTTGCCGTGAATCTTGATCGCGTAGGCCCGGGGAACAATCCGCCTGACGAGATCAATGTCATCATCGAAATACCAATCCACTCGGATCCCGTCAAGTACGAACTCGACAAGGAAACCGGGGCGCTGTTCGTGGACCGCTATCTCAACACCTCGATGGTCTATCCCTGCAATTACGGGTATATCCCGAGAACGCTGTCCGCCGATGGCGATCCGGTGGATGTGTTGCTCGCCACGCCGATGCCCATCATTCACGGCGCCGTGATTCGCTGCCGTCCCATCGGCCTGCTCGAGATGACCGACGAGGCGGGCGATGACAGCAAGGTGCTGGCCATCCCCATCGACACGGTCTCGAAATTTCATCATTCGATCGAATCAACCGACGATCTGCAGCCGGCCCTGCTGAACCAGATCGCCCATTTTTTCGAGCACTACAAGGACCTTGAGCCGGACAAATGGGTAAAGGTGCACGGCTGGCGCGATGCCCAGGCCGCACGGGACGAAATCACCTCGGCCCTGAAGCGTTACCGGGAAAGCGCGGCAAAGCT
>CAZXGW010000031.1:0-3334 GCA_964640355.1 uncultured Enterobacteriaceae bacterium | reverse complement strand
CGCCCTCCCGAATCACGATAAAAGACTTTATTAATCAGTAGGTTTTTTGATCAATCCCTGATTATTGCAGGAAGGCCGGGAACACCCTCTGCAAGTGGTTGACATTGTTGCCGGAATAGGATATGTTGCATTGCAATATATTGCATCGCAACATAATTGTGGGTGCGATAGATATAAACCCGATATAAATCCATCACGTCAGTCAGGAGCAATACGATGCAGAACGATTTTGTAGAACAGATAACAGAAACAGGCCAGGCCTCGATCCAGGCCCTCCAGGAACTCGGTGCCATTGGCACCCGGGCCGTGCATAAACTGGCCGAGCTGCAGTTTGACCTTGCCGCGCTGAATTTCGAGAGCGGCATCGAACAGGCCAAACTGCTGACCAGTACCGGCAACTACCGGGACCTGATTGCCGCGGAGTCCGATCTGGTCGGTGAGTACAGCACCAAGGCCATGGGGATCACCCGCCAGACAACGGAAGTGTTATCGCAATCCTGCGACGAGATCGTCGCCTGGTTTGAAAAAGGACTGAACACCGGCGGCAAGACCCAGCCGAAACGCGCAGGCAAGAAAGCCGCTGTTTCCGGATAAATTTATACTCAGTGCCTCCCTTGCAAGGCCCGTATTCCTTTCCGGAATACGGGCTTTTTTTGCCCTCAAACCGGCCTGATTAGGCGGTAAAATACAGCGCATGGTACGATGCGATCGAACCGTGAGCAGAGACGGCAGGCAGGCCCGACAGAGGCATGGCAGAGTCGCCTGTGAATAAAAAAACCTCGCAATCCCCGTGGGATATTGACTGGCTGGAAACGCAGCGCCAGTACATGGATGCGTGGAAATCGTTCAGCCGGTTTAACCCCGCCGCCCCCGACACCGCACCCCGCAATGACAACCCCTGGGCGGAGGCCATGGACCACTGGTGGCGGGCCGTTTCGCCGTCCGCGCCGCAGGGCAGCCATGCCTTCATGTCGAAAATGCTCGAGCAGGGCAAAGTCTTTTATATGCTCGCCGAACAATTCACCCGCCTGCTCAACGGCATGGACCAGCTCAACAAGGTCTCGGAAGGCTGGGAGGACCTGCTGCGCCAGCAGATCGAGGAAATGAAAACCCTGCTGGCCGGCGGCCGCGACAGTGCCGGGGAGGCGTGGCACGGCATGCTGGGCGCCTGGCAGCTCCTGCCGCTCGACACGTTGCAACGGACGTTCTCGTCCGCCTCGCTCATGCCGGGTGATTTTCTTCAGGATTTGAAACCGGAGGCCCTGGAGAAAGTCACGGACAAGTTCCTGTCCATTCCGGGGGTAGGTTATACCCGGGAATCCCAGGAGCAGATCCAGGAGGCGATCCGGCTGTGGGGCATTTACCAGAAGGCTTGCCAGGAATATCACAGCGCCACGAGCCGGATCTGCATCGATACCCTCGACTGCATGCACCGGAGAATCCTGGACATGAACGAGCAGGGCAAGGAACTGCGTAGCCTGCGCGAGATTTATGATCTCTGGGTCGATTGCAGCGAAGAGGCCTATGCCGCCTTTACCGGCACCGAGGAATTTTCCGAACTGTACGGACACCTGACAAACAGCCTGATGGCGGTAAAGCAGCATGGACGGAATATCATCGACGAGGCATTGAGCGCGTTGAATATGCCCACCCGGCGGGGCATCAGCACCATGCAGAAGCGCCAGCAGGAGCTGCGCCGGGACTGGCGGAGCGCGTTAAACAGGATCCGGCAGCTCGAGGAAAAAATCGGAACTCTGCATCAGGCGGCCGCCGCCCGGCGCGCCGGAGGTGGCGCAGCCGCACCGGCCACCCCGAAAAAGCGGGCGGCGGGAAAGAAAAAAGCCGCGGCCGCCACGATCAAGAGGAAAAAACCGGCAAAAGCTACCGCCGGCAAACGGAAAGCCGCATCCGCCAGGGACGACATGATCGTCATCAAGATTTGAGCAGGGGGGAGTTGCGCCAATGGCCCCGTTCCAGATTAGACCCGACGAAGTAATCCAGGAAGTACAGAAATTCAACAGCAAGCTCGCGCAGGGCATTCACACCCTGAGCGAGATCGGCGATATCGAGGTGGGCGTATCGGCGAAGGAGCCCGTGTACTGCGAAGACAAGATGGTGCTGTACCGGTTCAAACCGCGCGCAAGGAAGCTGAAAAAAATACCGCTGCTGATCGTTTACGCCCTGGTCAATCGTCCCTACATGGCTGACCTGCAGGACGGCCGCTCCATGATCCAGGGCCTGCTGGATGCCGGCCTCGACGTTTACCTCATCGACTGGGGTTACCCCGACAGCGCCGACCGCTACCTGACGCTGGACGATTATATCAACGGCTACCTTGACCGGTGCGTGGACCTTATACGCGAGAAGCACGGGATCGACAGGATCAATCTGCTCGGCATCTGCCAGGGCGGGACATTCAGCCTGTGTTACAGCGCCCTGCACCCGGACAAGGTGAAAAACCTCGTGACCACGGTGACGCCCGTCGATTTTCACACCAAAAACGATCTCCTCAGCCTGATGGTCAGGCACGTGGATGTCGATCTGCTCGTCGATACCCTTGGCAATATTCCCGGCGAACTCCTGAACTGGACCTACCTATCGCTGAAACCGTTCCGCCTCATGGGACAGAAGTACATGGACCTCGTGGACATGCTGGACGATACCGAGCAGGCCAGGAATTTCATGCGCATGGAGAAGTGGATATTCGACAGCCCGGACCAGGCGGGCGAAACCTTCCGGGAATTCGTCAAGCAGTTTTACCAGGAGAACAGGCTGGTGAAAGGCGCCGTGCAGATCGGAGAGCACACGGTTGACCTGCAGAATATCACCATGCCGGTGCTGAATATCTACGCGATGCAGGATCACCTGGTGCCGCCCGATTCCTCGAAGGCGCTCGAAGGCTGCGTGGGTACGGATGACTACACGTCACTGGAATTTCCCGGCGGCCACATCGGCATCTACGTCAGCAGCAAGGCCCAGAAAATGATCCCGCCTGCCGTCGCCAGCTGGTTGTCGAAGCGGGGCTGATTCCGCAGTGGGAATGTTTTAGTTCCATGCGAAGGCATTGTCCCGCGACCATCCTTTATCAAGCTGCCGGCCAGCCCTCCGGAAGACCGTGTGCCGCAGGGACAGAGGCACTCGAGCCTACAGGGACGTATTCACGGCGTGTCTTCCGGAGGGCTGGCCGGCAGCCCCGTTAACTTATGGCTTATGACTTATAACGTATGACTGCAGTAAACTTTTAACTGCCGTAAAAAAAAGCCCGCATCCTGTTGCCAGGGGGGCGGGCCAGAGGGGAGGGTTGAAAGTGTTAAACGCGGTTCAGGCGGCCTTG
>CAZXGW010000030.1:0-12723 GCA_964640355.1 uncultured Enterobacteriaceae bacterium | reverse complement strand
GTGGCGTTCTAGTGTGATGTTATACAACTATTTTTCCTTGATCGTGCTGCCCGGGTAGGCCTCCGGAAGACCGTGTGCCGCAGGGATAGCGGCACTCGAGCCTACAGGGATGACTTCACGGCGTGTCTTCCGGAGGACTACCCGGGCAGGCCGGAATTTTGAAAGTTGTTTATGGAACAGGTTTCTGGTTAATGGGGGCATTCTACTTTTTTAGCGGCAATTAGCCGTTCGCAGGATGAATTTAGATAGAAAAGTGGAATGTCCCCTTTTCTTGTGACGGTGGTATTTAGGCGGGATTTCCCCGGTCACTGTCCGTGTCTTTTTCAACGGTTCCCGCCAACGTCCTGATGCAGGATACGAAACGGTGCATGTCCTCCGCGGAAATGTCCCCCATGGCCGAGACACGGAAGATGGTTTTGGCCAATTCGCCCTGGCCGGCGTAGATGATAAAGCCGTTGGCTTTCAACGTGTCGTGGAGCCGTCCGTAGGTCATGCCGCGGGGAAGGTGAAAGGCGTTCAACACGCACGAGCAGTCCGCGGCGTCCAGCAGTGGATCGATGCCGGCCCCGATCATGCCCTCGCGGATGATGGCCATGTATTGCCGGTATTTATTTTGCCGTGCCCGCCAGCCGCCCTGTTCATGGAATTCGCACAACGCCTCGGCGAGGGCATAAAAACACTGCACGGGCTGGGTAAAAGGCGTGCCGCCATTGTCCTGGTGCAGTAAATAGTTCTGCAGATCGAGGTAAACGCTGCGCGGCGCGCCGGCACGACCGGCCAGCACGTCGCGTTTTGCAATGACGAAGGAAACGCCGGGCACGCCGTGCAGGCATTTGTTGGCGGTTGCGGCGCAGGCGGCGACGTGCCAGGCGTCAAATTCAATCGCCTCCGCGCCGAAGCTGCTGACCCCGTCCACGAGCAGCGGTATGTCGTGTTCCCGGCACAATGTGGCGATCGCCGGAAGATCATTGAGCCTCCCGGTGGTCGTTTCATGCTGGACGATGGCGATGTGGGAAATTTTATTGTTGCCGATCGCCGCCGCCAGTCGTCCGCGATCAATGGCGCCGGTCCAGTCATGCTGCAGGCGGATATGGTGGATGCCGTGGGCCGCGGCGATTTTCGACATGCGCTCGCCGTAGACCCCGTTCTCGATGATGAGCAGGTTGCCGCCATCCGGCACCAGGCTGATCAGCATGGCTTCGACAGCGGCCGTCCCGGAACCGGGGAGCAGCACCGCCGCCCACCGGTCCGCCGGCAACCGGTAGACTTCGAGCAGATCCTTGCGGATGGTTTCCTGCAAGGCGGAAAACTCCGGTTCGCGGTGGCACAGATCGGGTTTCAGCAGCGCCTGGCGCACGCGCTCGCTGAGATTGACGGGGCCGGGGTTGAGCAGGATGTACCTGTCCATCAGAAACTCGTCCCGATGTGCTGCATCAGCCGCCGGAGCACGCCGGGAGGCCCGATGGCCGGGCGCGGCAGGTTATCAATCGTACCAGGCCTGATCTTGAGATGCCCGAATCTCGGTCCAGTGCAGTCCCTGGCGGCCAGAAGTTCCTCGATGAGGGCGATATCCTCACCCTCGTAGGCCGCGCCGTAGCCACAGGCACCGGCGATCTCCGCGAATCTGACGTTGACCGAGACCGTGGCCTGGGCGCCAGTGGAATCATGCGCTTCGTTATCCAGCACCAGGTGCACGAGGTTGGGGCCGCCGTAGGTGCCTATCGTGGCAAAGTTGCCCATGCGCATGAGCGCAGCGCCGTCGCCTTCGATCACGATGACCTCCAGATCCGGGCGGGCGAGCGCAAGGCCGAGACCCAGCGATGAGGCGCATCCCATCGAGCCGACCATGTAAAGGTGATTGGCGCGATCCGCGAGGGCAAAAAGCTCCCGGCCCGTATAACCCGTGGTCGCCACCAGCACGGTGCCGGATTCAGGCGTCTGTTCAATCAGGCGTTTCAATACGGCGCTCCTGGACGGCCGTTCCTTATCCCTGCCCGGGAACCGCTTCCGGCGGCACCCGCCGCTTGCGGGCGTAACCGAATCCTTTTCCAGAGGGTGGGGGGCTACTGTGTCTTTCTGCATGATGAAGCCGTAGGGGCGGTTCTGCCCGCGCATGTAATTCAGCGACCGTTCCAGCGCCGGTTCGATCGCCGTGCCCTCATCCGGGAAAGGCTCCCACGGGACCTCCATCGTTTCGAACAACGCCCCGGTAATCCTGCCCATCAGTTCATGCTGCGGTTCGTCGTTTACGCCCGGCGCGCCGCGGTGGGTGGCGATGATGATCATGGGGATGCGGAACACCCAGGCCAGCGAGGTGATCGGGCTGACGGCATTGCCGAGCCCCGAATTCTGCATCATCACCACCGCGCGTTCGCCGCCAATGGCGGCGCCGGCCGCCGTCGCCAGGGCATCGCCCTCGTTGGCGGACGATATGTATTCAAGGGTGTCGTCATTGATGACGTAGTTGATGAACGGCGTCAGGAAGGAGCAGGGCACACCCGTATAGCGCCTGAATCCCAGCCGGCGGGCCGGCTCGACAAATTCTTCTGCCTGTATCAACTGGTTATCCCGGCGCCTGTTTTCGGTGACAGGTCAGGTTTTTGCAAAATCACCCGCGCGATCGATGTCTGCAATGGAATTGACGTCCAGCCAGTGGCCGTGGATGTAATGCACCTTGACGGGCCGGCCGTGTTCCACGAGGTGATTGAGCAGGTCGGGCATGGTGTAGCGGGGAAAATCCTCGTGCGGCTGCATCCGGGCGAGGGCCTCGTTCAACCAGTCCAGGCCCTCGCCGCGGATCCTGAGCATGCCGATCCAGCGGCCGGAAGGCTCGCCCAGGTCGCAGGCGGCGTGTTCGGAGATGTACCGGAGATCGACGTCCTGCTGGAACAGGGAGCGGTCGTCGGGCTTCGTGGTATAGGCGTAGTCCGGCGAACCGCTGATGTGGCTCCCCTCAAGGGCGGAATCCACGACCACGACGATCTCGCCCGGGCTTTCCAGCAGGTCGCGGAGGATGTAATCCCTGAACAGCAGGTCGCCATAGGTGATGATCATGTTGTCATTGAAGTGATCTTTCGCGCAGAGCAGCGACGCCAGTTCGCCGGTCGTTTCATAGTCGGGATTGAGGCAGAGTTCGATGCCGCGCGTGTCAATGGCCTCGGCCTTGTAACCGGCCACAACGGTAATGCCGTTGACATCGTGATCCTTGAATTTGTCGACCAGGCGCCGGAGCAATGTTTTGCCCCCGATCGTCAGCATGACCTTGGGGCGATCGTGCGTCAGTTCGTAGAGCGCGTGCCCGCGGCTCGCCGCGAGTACGATGGCGCGCGCCTCCGGCTGGTTTGGTCTGGCATAACGCTCTTCCGCCTGCGTCAGCTCGTCGGCGCCCTGGAGGCTGAAGATCTCGGTCAGGGGGGCAATCTGGTCCTCGATGTTCGCGATGGAGTTGGAAGACCTGATCTCGTTGCTGATCCTTTCCATTGCGGCCACCGAGGCGCGGATCATCTGGTTGGCCCAGATGATCACGCTGATCCCCGCCCGGCGGAAGACTTCCACGGGGGTGCTGTAATAGGTGGTGGGGACGACGATCAGCGGGCAGCGGTTCGCCCATTCCCGGGCGAATTCGAGCACTTCATCCGCCCGCGGCGACTTGCTGTGCACGAGAATGCCGTCGGCGCCGGCCCGCCGGTAGGCCTCGGCGCGGCGGATGGCCTCGGAAAGACCCCAGCCGGCGATGAAGGCCTCGGTGCGCGCGATGATGCAGAACGCGTCGTCGACCTGGCTGTCCTTGCCGGCCTTGATCTTCCCGCAGAATTCGTCGACGTCCGCCAAGGGTTGCCGCTCGCCGTTGATGAAACTGTTGATCTTCGGAAACTGCTTGTCCTCGATGCAGACGCCGGCAATCTTCCGCTGCTCGAGCTTCTTGACCAGGCGCCGCATGTTGTTGAAGTTGCCGTAGCCCGTGTCGCCGTCGAGGAGGATAGGAATGGATGTCACGTCGGACATGAATTCCAGCATGTCCACCACCTGCGTCCAGCTCGCTTCATTGCTGTCGCGGACGCCAAACTGGGCCGAGATGGCGAGCCCGCTGGCCCAGATCCCCTTGAACCCGGCCTGTTCAACGATGCGCGCGGAAATGCCGTTATGCGCCTCCATGAGAAACTCGAGTTGCGGCGACAGCAGCAGCCGTCGCAGCTGTCCGGCTTTCCCCAATGTCTTGATGTCTGCTGGTCTGGTGGCCATTACCCGTACGGTTGCCGGAGTTTTGGAAGAATTTCCCGGTTTGCCCGCGCGATGTCTTCCGGGAAGTCGATTTCTATCCAGGGGAGCCCGGTAACGTCCTCGAAGTCAAAGTCGGCGGGAGTTTGCAGCAGGATATCACGGATACATTCTTCATAGGGCTGATCCCGCTCGCCGCGTTCAAGGTAACGGCCGGCCTGCCGGGCAAGCCTTGCGCCCGTTTCCGGGGTAAACCGGAAAAAACCGATCGACTCGCCCTGGAAATCGAATTGCAGATCCTTGTCGATCTGCTTGCGAAAATCAACGAGCCGGCCGTCTTTCACGCACAGTTTCACCGGTTCGTCGCCGGGCTCGAAGTTCCGGTCCAGCAGGAAGCAATTGCCATGATCGGAGTCGATCAGACGGCCGACAATCCTGTAATCGTAAAGGACATCGGCGTCCATCATCAGGAAATCCCGGCCGTTCTCCAGCGCCGCGAGTCCCGCAGCGAAGCTGATCAGGCTGCCCTCCCGGTAATCCGCGTTTCGCACGATCCCCGCCTGCCCGCCGCCGCAACGGGATAATTCCCGTTCCACGAGATCGGATCGATAGCCGGTGACGACGGTGACGCCGGCGACGCCGAAATGCCCGAGCACGTCGAGGTGCCTTTGCAGCAGGCTCCGGCCGCCGAATTCAAGCAGGCATTTCGGTTTATCATCCGCGGCGGCGCCCAGACGCTCGCCGACGCCGGCGGCAAGGATGATGGCGTCAGGGATTTTCATGCAAGGGCAATGTTCCGGCGCACTGCTTTTGTCAGGAAATATGGCATGGCGGTGATATTCTAATACAGTATGCTGGTAAGATGAGCGGTGGATTCAACCGGTCATCGCAACATTCATTCTCGGATCATCAATACGGTTAAAAACGTGATGGCCTGTCACAGCGGGCCGGGCTTACGCCGGCACGCCGTGAAGTCATCCCTGCAGGCTCGACGCCGGCATCCCTGCCGGTGACGGCCGGCTTTAAGCCCGGCCCGCAGTATGGGTATACACTGTTGCGATGACCGGCTGAATCCACATTGATCCTGAACGCAGAAACGTCATTAGTGGAGAAGGGAGAGGCGATGACCACCGGCACACCGGAAAAACTCGGCAAGTACGAGATACGGCGGGAAATCGGCCAGGGGAGCATGGGGATCGTCTATGAAGGCTACGATCCTTTCGCCGATTGCCTGGTGGCCGTGAAAGTGGCGCTCAGTGACTCCCTGAAGAACCCGGAGACGGCGGCGCGTTACCGCAGGATGTTTTTCAACGAAGCCCACACCGCCGGCAAGCTGAAACACCCCAATATCGTCGAAATCCTCGACGCCGGCGCCGACGGCGAATCATGTTACATCGTCATGGAACTCGTCGAAGGCGGCCGGACCCTCAAGCGTTACTGCGTACCGGATTACCTGCTTTCCTACGAACAGGTGGTGGGGATCGTTTTCAAATGCGCCCGGGCGCTGGACTACGCGCACCGTGAAGGCGTCGTACACCGCGACATCAAGCCGTCCAATATCCTCGTGACGGCGGACCTGGACGTGAAGATCGGGGACTTCAGCATCGCCCACCTGATGACTGCCGATACCTCCATGACGATGCCGACGGGATTCGTTGGATCGCCGCGTTACATGTCGCCCGAGCAGGTGCAGGAAGACACCATCACCAACCAGACGGACCTGTTCTCACTCGGCGTGGTCATGTATGAATTGCTGACCGGAAAGCATCCGTTTTACGCCGACGGTTTTTCAAGGCTGATACACAAGATAATCAACGAGAAACATCCGCCGCTGAGGAATTACCGTTCGGACGTGCCCGAGATACTGGAGATGATCGTTCACCACGCGCTCGAAAAGGATATCAACAAGCGCTACAAGATGGGCCTGAACCTGGCCGCGGACCTCAGCCTTGCGTTCGATTACCTGGAGACCCCGCGCGAGGACGTGGAGGCCCGGGAAAGATTCACCCTCGTCAAGCAGCTTGATTTTTTCCAGGGGTTTTCTGACACGGAGATCTGGGAAATCATACGGGCATGCGTGTGGCAGGAATTTGAAAAGGGTTCCGAGATCATTGTCGAAGGGGATATCGATGACGCCTTTTACGTGATCGCGGCGGGCGCCGTCGAGGTGACAAGGGAAAACAGGGTCATCGGCAGCCTGAAACGGGGAGACTGCTTCGGCGAGATGGGTTATATCGCCGGCACGCAGCGCACGGCGACCATACGCGCCAGCGATTACGTGCGGCTGATGAAGATAAACGGAACGATGATTGACCAGCTTTCCATACGCTGCCAGCTGCATTTCAACAAGGTCTTCCTGCGCACGCTGGTCAAGCGCCTCTCGTTGACGACGCACAAGGTGATTTCCCGGCAGGCGAAAACGGACAGCACTCACTCACCCTCCCCGCCAGACTCCCGGTAACGCCTGATCAACTCGGCGGTTGAGGCGTCGTAGTCCCCAATCGTTTGGGTCCCGGCAAGATCATCGGCAATGCCGACGGCGAGGGTCTTGCCCAGCTCAACACCCCATTGATCGAAGGGATTGATGCCCCAGAGATGCCCCTGGACGAACGTCCTGTGCTCGTAGAGGGCAAGCAGCGCCCCGAGGACTCTGGGCGTCAGTTTCCGGAAAAGTATCGTAGTGCTGGGTTTATTGCCGGCGACAACCCGGTAGCGGGGTATCTTCTCCTTCCCGCTGTCGGCATTCCCCGCCATGAGCGCGCGGCTTTGGGCGATGCAGTTGGCCAGCAACAACCTGTGATGTTCTTCTTCTCCGTCCCGGCCACTCAAAGGGGCCAGGAAATCAACGGGGATGAGGCGGGTGCCCTGGTGCAGCAACTGCAGGAAGGCGTGCTGGACATTGGTGCCGGTACCGCCCCACACCACGGCAGAAGTCTCGTAACCCACCTTTGCCCCGGCCAGCGTGATGGACTTGCCGTTGCTTTCCATCATCAACTGGCCGATGTAGTCCGGCAGCAGTTTCAGTGACCGTGCGTAGGGGATGACGGCGAGCGCCGCGGCCTTGAAAAAATTGAGGTTCCAGATGTCGAGCAGGCCCAGTATTACCGGCAGGTTGCGGCGCAGGGGCTGTGATTTGAAGTGTTCATCCATGCGGTGAGCGCCGCCGAGAAATTCCCGGAAATTGACCATGCCGATGCTGGCCGCGACCGGCAGGCCAATCGCCGACCATACGGAATACCGGCCGCCCACCCATTCCCAGAACTTGAAGATATGTTCGTTACCGATTCCGAATTCAACGGCAGCGGCGGGATTGGCGGTCAGGGCGATAAAATGCTTCGATACATCACGGCATCCCCGCTCGACCAGCCATTTTCCTGCCGTCGCGGCGTTGCGCAGCGTCTCCCGCGTGGCAAAGGATTTCGACGATACGGCAAATAACGTGGTTTCGGGGCTGGATACCCGCAGGACGCTTTCTATTTCATCCGCATCGACATTCGCGACGAAGTGCACGCCGGGCGCCTGAGCCCGGTAGTGTTCGAGCGCCTCGGTCACGAGCCGCGGGCCGAGGTCCGAACCGCCGATGCCGATATTGACGAGGGTATCGATCGGCTTTCCCGTCCAGCCCGTCAGCTTTCCGGCACGCAGGGTGGAGACGAAATTTTCCATGCGTTCCAGTTCCCTCCGCACCTCACTGGGAATGTCTCTGCCTTCAATCACGAGTCGCCGGCGTTCCGGCAGCCTGAGCGCCGTGTGCAGGGCGGGGCATTGTTCCGTCCGGTTGACGCAGGCGCCGTCGTACATTTGCGTTACGGCGCCCTCGATATCCGTCTCCCCCGCAAGCGCCACCAGAAGGTCCAGCGTCCGGCTTGTGATCCGGTGCCTGGAAAAATCCACGTACACATCGTCTGTTTCAAGGGAGAAGTTTTTCGCCCTGCCGGGGTCTTCCTTGAACAACTCGCGCATGTGCACGCCCGACATCTCGCGATGATGCCGTTTGAGTTCCTGCCATGCCGGCAGCGATGAGCGTTTTCGGGGAGGCATTACCTGGATACGGCTATGAATTGCAGTGCCGGAAGGGGAGAGGGGCGTCGCGTCTAATTCTTCAGCCGTCCAGGGGCGGGGCTGAAGAGTATGTTCAACATCGTTAACGTTATCCCGCTCCGCTGATGTAATTTTCGAGCTGGTGGATGATGAATTCCTTTTCCATGATGATGTTTTTCATGACGTCCATGACGGTCACGACGCCCACCGTCACCCCGTTTTCGACGATCGGCATGTGACGGATATTATGTTTGGACATCAGGACCATGCATTCGTCCACGGTTTTGTCCGGCCCCATGAAGATCACTTTCTCCGTCATGATGGACCTGACCGGAGTATCCCGGGAAGAACGGTTCTGAAGAATGACCTTGCGCGTGTAGTCACGCTCCGAAATGATGCCGGCGAGCCTGTTGTTTTCTATCACCAGCAAGGCACCGACGCCGACTTCGCTCATGAGTTTAATGGCATCGAACACCATGTCGTCAGGAGAGACTGAATATATCTGGTGGTCCTTTCCCTCCAGAAGTTGGCGGATGGTTGTTGACATTTTCGATTCTCCTTGTTGTTCATGTTGATCGCTGGCCAGGTTTTTGTCCCCTTGCGGAATGTGCCAGCCAAGTTTGACACCACTCCAAGCCAATCACAACTTTCCGCCGGGGGTCACCGGCCCCGGCGCCCCGGGTCAATTGGACGAAGGGAAAAACGCCAGTGCGTGCCGCCGGCCCTGTAAAAACGCCTTAAATTACAGTAACATTTGGCGGAAATCTGAATATTCCCGGCAACGGGACGTCACGCCGGACCCAGCCCTTCCAGAACAACTGCCGGCGTAGTCTAATATAGCAGGCGAAACGGGTTACACAGGCTCATGGATAATTTCCCCAGGCAGCTTGGCAAATATGAAGTCGTGGCGGAGGTCGATCGCGGCAGCATGGGCACTGTGTATCTCGGTCATGATCCGTATATCGATCGCCCTGTCGCCATCAAGGTGGCGCACGCCGAATCGCTCAAGGACCCGGAAACGGGCGAGCGCTACCGGAAGATGTTTTTCAACGAGGCGCACACCGCCGGCAAGCTCACCCATCCGAATATCATCAGCATCTACGACGCCGGCATGGACCAGGATCTCTACTACATCGTGATGGAATACGTTAAGGGAGGGGAGACGCTGAAATCCTTCACTACTCCCGACAACCTCCTCCCGATAGAGAAGGTGGTCGAAATTATATTCAAGTGCGCGAAGGCGCTTGATTATGCCCACCGCCAGGGCGTGGTACACCGCGACATCAAGCCGTCCAATATCCTCGTTACCGAGGACCATGACATCAAGATCAGCGATTTCAGCATTGCCCATATCAACAAGCCGGACACCACCGAAACCCAGCCGGTCGGCGTGATGGGGTCGCCGCGTTACATGTCCCCGGAGCAGCTCTGTGAGGAGTTTATTACCGGCCAGTCCGACCTTTATTCACTCGGCATCGTGATGTATGAACTCCTGGCGGGAAAGCACCCGTTCCTGGCCGAAAATTTCTCGCGGCTGGTTCACAAGATCCTCCACGAAGAACCGATCCCGCTGCGCGATGTGAGGCAGGACGCGCCCGAACCGCTTGTGGCCATTTTCAACAAGGCCGTCCAGAAGGATGTGAAGAAACGATATGCCATGGGACTCGAGATCGCCACCGATCTCAGCAAGGCGTTTGACAGCCTGGAAGGGCCAGAAGAGGACATTTCCGAACAGGAGAAATTCAATTCCATCAAGCGGCTGGATTTTTTCCAGGGCTTTCCGGACGCCGAGCTGTGGGAGATCCTCAGGGCGAGTTCATGGCAGGATTATCATTCGGGCGAGGATATCATCGTCGAGGGCGAGCTGGATGACTGCTTCTATATCATCATTAAAGGCAGTGTCGCCGTGAACAAGGGCAGCCAGACCATCCGTACCCTGGGCATCGGTGACTGTTTCGGCGAGATGGGCTACCTGACCAAGACCAAGCGGACGGCGAGCATCAGGGCCGAAGGCGAAACGTCCCTCCTCAAGATCAACTCCACGGTGATCTCCCAGGTATCATTGAACTGCCAGGTGCGGTTCCTCAAGGTCTTCCTGCGAACGTTGATCCATCGTCTTTCAGCCACAACGGAACGCATCTCCCAGGCCGCCGTCTGAACCTGGCGGGCACAGCCGCCCGTGCCCACGGTTTTATAATTCCCCTTCCCCCTTGAGGGGGCAAAAAGAGATCCCCTCCCCCCTGACGGGGCACGGGTGGGGGTGAACGGTAAATGGATTTTGAGACAGGTTCTAAACATCCACAGCACGACGGCGCCCTTAAATCCCCAGTTCGGCTCGTGGGGCGGGTTCCAGGGGAATTCCGGTATCAAATTATCTTTTGCAGGGTGGGCCTGTTTCATCTATTCTCATGAGCAGGGAACAAGAATAAACACCTCGGCCATACAGGAATACGTTGCCGTCAAGCATGGCTGAACCGAGGGAGGGAGGCATGAAGTTACGGTCAGAACATCCGTCAAGGTCAAGTTTCACCGCCTCGCTGCTGCTGTTGGCTTTCATTTCACCGGTGTCGCCGCCCGCCACCGCCGTCGATTTCGAGTACGGCGATATGTACGGCAGTTTCGATACCACTGTCACCTACGGCCAGTTGCATCGCGTCCAGGGCATAGACAGGGATATCGTTGCCATTTCCAATGCCGCATCACTTGGCCCGGGGTTTGTACCGATTCCTACGGGAGGGATTACGGGTAATGCCTTTTCTGCGAATTTTGATGACGGCAATACCAATTTCCAAGACGGCCTGGTAAGCAATGTCGGCAAATTTACCTCGGAGCTTGATTTAACCTACAGACTAATCGGCGCATTTGTCCGTTTCTCGGGGTTCAAGGATATCAGTGTGGACGGGGGGAATCTGGACCGGGATTCCAGATTGACGGATTCTGCGGAACGGCTGGTGGCAAGTAATGTCAATTTGCTGGATGCCTACGGCTGGGGCAAATTTTCACTTGCCGGTATGCCGGCGGAAGTCAGGGTGGGTGAGCAGGTCATCAGCTGGGGGGAAAGCACGTTTATACCGAACAGCATCAATATCATCAATCCCTTCGATGTGAGTAAACTCCGCATTCCCGGCTCGGAACTGAAAGAAGCGCTGAGACCTGTGGGCATTGTTTTTGGCAGTCTCGGTGTAACGGGTAACGTATCAGTAGAACTCTTCTATCAATACGATTATGAAAATACCGAGCTGGAACCAGTCGGTTCCTATTTTGGTACCAACGATTTCGTTGCGGATGGTGGTTTCAAGGTGCAGCTCGGCTCTGGAAGATTATCTGATCGCGGCACGTTTAATTTTGGCAACTTTTTTACAGCTACAGCACCGTTCTTTGATCCGAATTTTGCAGCAGTCTTGCGTGCACCTGATATTCGTCCTGACGAAGGGGGGCAATACGGGGCGGCTCTGAGGATATTCACGCCGCAATTGAACAATACCGAATTTGGTTTCTTTTATGTGAATTACCACAGCCGTACCCCTGTACTCAATGTAACAACAGGTACGGCGGCAGGCGTTTTGGCAGGACTTCAACAAGCTTTTACTTGTGCTGTAGTCTTTGGGGCCACTTGTGGTGCTGCAGGTCTTACTACCTTATCTGCAGTTGATGGATATGCTGACACTGCAAATTATTTTGCGGAGTTTCGTGAAGATATCGATTTATTCGGTGTGAGTTTCAATACGCAATTGGGTCCAACAGGAATCGCCCTGCAGGGTGAGTATTCCTTTCGTAATGATGTACCCCTTCAGGTCGATGATGCGGAATTATTGGCTGCTGGTCTTCAACCACTCGGTCTTGCTCTGGGTATTGGAATCCCGAGTCAGTTAGGGAATTTCAGTACAAATTTAAGTACGGTGATTCCCGGTTTTATTAATCGCGATGTCAGCCAGGTCCAGATGACAGCCACAAAGATCTTCGGCCCGATGTTGAAGGCTGACCAGGCGGCCTTGATCGGCGAATTTGCGGTAACACATGTGCACGATATGCCCAGCAAGAGTACTTTGCGGCTGGAGGCCCCTGGAACTTTTACCGGCGGGGATCCTGCATTAACTACACTTGGTCTGCAGCCGGCAACGGAATCTTCGAATCATTTCGCCGATGCCACCTCCTGGGGCTACCAGGTCCGCGGCCGCCTGGATTACCTGAATGCGATTGGCTCATTGAACATTTCGCCCAGTTTTGCCTGGCGCCATGATGTCAGCGGCATCGCTCCTGTTGGACTGTCCGGTTTTCTCGAAGACAGCAAAGCCATCACACTGGGTGTGAGCGCTGTATACCAGAATGAATGGGCCGCCGAGCTGAGCTATACCAATTTTTTCGGGGCGGACAGTCATAATCTTTTGAATGACCGCGATTTTGTTACCTTCAGCATCAGCTATTCTTTCTGAAACGGGAATCAACTTTTATGAATAATGGCAG
>CAZXGW010000029.1:0-12792 GCA_964640355.1 uncultured Enterobacteriaceae bacterium | reverse complement strand
CCGTCGAAGTACTCGTTGATGAGGGGGTGGTTGACGGGTTTGCCCGAATCGTCGGCCTCGAGGTTTCTCTCGGCGACGTACGTTTCATGGACGGCGTTGTGGACCAGCACGTGGTACCAGGGCTTGTCCCTGGGCGGGCGCGTCAGCGCCACCTGTTCATACCACTCTTCCGTCCCCTGGTAACAGGGATCGACGTCCACGATCACGCCGCGGTAGTTGAACAGTTTATGTACGATCAACTGGCCGACGCTGAATTTGGCGCTGGAGGTTGCCATATGAGATCCTGGTCACAGGCCCACGGCCTGCGTCCGCTCTGTTATCATAGCAGATGTATCCCGTCACCCCGATCGCAATGAAATCAAGCCTCGTGGATCGCGATTTGTCCGTCGTCTGGCACCCCTGCACCCAGATGAAGGATCACGAGATATTCCCGCCGATTCCGATCCGCCGCGGCGAAGGTGTGTGGCTCGAGGATACGGACGGGAACCGTTACATCGACGCGATCAGCTCCTGGTGGGTCAATCTTTTCGGCCATGCCAATCCGAAGATCAGCGCGGCGGTCAAGGAGCAGGCGGACAGGCTCGAGCACGTGCTGCTGGCGGGATTTACCCATGAGCCGGTCGTCGCGCTGTCCGAGCGCCTGGTGGCGATAACGCCCGCGGGTCTCAGCCGCTGTTTTTACGCTGACAACGGCTCGTCCGCGATCGAGGTGGCGCTGAAGATGAGTTTTCATTACTGGCGGAACCGCGGCGTTCACGGCAAAACCCGGTTCATCACCCTGGACAACAGCTACCACGGGGAAACCCTGGGCGCGCTTTCCGTCGGCAACATCGCCCTGTACCGGGAAATCTATGCGCCGCTGCTGCTCGATACGATCGTCGCGCCCACGCCCGACTGCTTTCACCGGGAGCCGGGTGTGTCGTGGGAGGCGCACAGCCGGGCGAAGTTCGCCGCCATGGAGACGCTGCTTGAGCGTCACGCCGAAGAGGTCTGCGCGGTCATCGTGGAACCCCTGGTGCAGTGCGCGGGCTACATGCGGATGTATCACCCGGTCTATCTCCGTCTGCTGCGGGAGGCCTGCGATCGTTACAACGTCCACCTCATCGCCGACGAGATCGCGGTCGGCTTCGGGCGCACGGGGACGATGTTCGCCTGCGAACAGGCGGACACCTCGCCCGATATCCTGTGCCTGTCCAAGGGACTGACCGGCGGTTACCTGCCGCTCGCCGCGGTTCTGACGACCGACGAGATCTTCAGTGCCTTTTATGATGACTATGACAAACTTGTGGCGTTCCTGCATTCCCACAGTTACACCGGCAATCCGCTGGGTTGCCGCGCGGCGCTTGCCACCCTGGACATCTTTGCCCAACAGCCGGTCATCGAAACCAACGCGGAACTCGCCCACTGCATGCGCGAGCTGACGGCGGATCTCGCGGATCATCCCCATGTCGCGGAAGTCAGGCAGCATGGCATGATCCTCGCGATGGAAATGATCAGGGACAAGCGGGCCCGGGAACCCTATCCGTGGCAGGAGCGCCGCGGCCTGGCGGTGTACCGTTACGCGCTCGGCCAGGGGGTTCTGTTGCGCCCGCTGGGCGATGTGATCTACCTGATGCCACCGTACGTGATTACCGCCGAACAGCTCGCCAGGGTGGTTGAAGTCGCGCGCCAGGGTATCGATCTCGCCACGCGCCATTGAACGTTTCCGGTGCGCACACCACGAATTTACCTCGATCATCCACTGCAGCCGGAGTTGACCTGTACTCTCCCGGGCGAGGCGGCCCATCATGTTATCCGCGTGCTGCGCATGAAAGCGGGGCAGCCGGTGAGCGTATTCAATGGCCGGGGCGGCGAATACGACGCGGAGATCATCCGCGCCGACAGGAACGGGGTAGAAATACGCGTGGGTGCGTTCCGGGACCGGGACAGCGAGTCGTGCCTCGACATTACCCTGGTGCAGGGGATATCGCGGAGCGATCGCATGGACGACACCCTGCGCAAGGCGGTCGAGCTTGGCGTAAACCGGATCATCCCGGTGGTAAGCCGTTACAGCCAGGCCGGCGGGGACGGCAGCCGCGGCGAGAAACGCTGCCAGCGCTGGCGCAAGATCAGCATCAGCGCCTGCGAACAATGCGGGCGCAACCGCCTGCCCCGGATCGAACGGCCCGTCGCGTTTATGGATTACCTGGAAGGCGGGAATACGGGGGGGTTGAAGATCATCCTGCTGCCGGCGGCCCGCACGCGGCTGTCCCGCCTCAGACCGGCGGAACGCGCGTTGACGCTCGCCGCCGGGCCCGAGGGCGGTTTCAGCGAGGAGGAAGTGGCAGCCGCTGAAAAACGGGGGTTTCATCCCGTGGCGCTCGGCCCGCGCATCCTGCGGACAGAGACGGCGGCGCTGGCGGCGATTAGCGCCTGCCAGGCGCTATGGGGCGATATGGGCGGCGGATGATCGGGTAGAATGATAAAAATGCCAGACACGCCCGTGGATTTATGACCCAGCCCGTACCGCACCTGACCACCGCCCTTGCCGGCCCGCTGCACGCGGTGGAGAGTCACCTGCAGGACCGCCAGGCCGAAATTGAGTCCTGGTTCCGGCGCCAGTGGCGTCACATCAGCGAACCGTTTTATACCTCGGTGGACATCCGTAATGCCGGCTACAAGATCGCCCCGGTCGACACCAACCTGTTTCCCGCCGGTTTCAATAACCTCAACCCGGTGTTCCAGCCCCTCTGCATCCAGGCGGTGCAACTGGCGGTTGAACGCATGACCTCCCGGGTCGATCGCGTCGTCATCGTCCCCGAGAACCACACGCGCAACCGGTTTTACCTGGAGAGCCTGGCGGCGCTCCAGATGATCATTGAAAAAGCCGGCTTCGAGGTGCGCCTGGGATCGATCCTCGCCGGCCTTGAAAAACCGATGACCGTGCCGCTCCCGTCCGGCCGCCACCTCGTCTATGAGCCGTTGAGGCGGGAGCAGAACCGCGTCTGCATCGATGATTTCATCCCCGATCTCGTGATCCTGAACAACGATCTGTCCTCCGGGCGCCCGGCGATGCTCGAAGGCCTGGACCAGCCGGTCACCCCGCCGCTGAAAATGGGCTGGTCAGACCGGCTGAAATCCGCCCATTTCACGAACTACAAGGGCGTGGCCGGGGAGTTTGCGCAGCATATCGACATGGACCCCTGGCTGATCGAGCCCATGTTCCGCAACTGCGGCGAGATCGATTTCATGAAACGCGAAGGCGAGGCGTGCCTGACCAAAAACGTCGAAGCCCTGATCAAGGCCATCCAGCTCAAGTATGACGAGTTTGACGTCAAGTGCCGGCCATATGTAATGCTCAAGGCCGAGGCCGGGACCTACGGCATGGGCGTGATGACGGTGAAGAGCCCCGATGAGATCGGCGAACTGAACCGCAAGCAGCGCACGCGCATGGCCACCGTCAAGGAGGGACGCAAAGTCACCAAGGTCCTCATCCAGGAAGGCGTCTATACCCACGAGACCTGGGGCAGCGACGCCGCCGTGGCGGAGCCGGTGGTCTACCTCATCGGCCATAACGTCGTGGGCGGGTTTTACCGGGTGCATACCCGGCGCGGCGCCGATGAAAATCTCAATTCACCGGGCATGCGGTTTGAACCGCTCGCCTTTGATGACTGCTGCATTTCCCCGGAAAAATCGCTCGCGCCGGATGCGCATCCCAACCGGTTCTATGCCTACGGCGTGATCGCGCGCCTGGCCCTGATCGCGGCGGCCCGGGAGATCGCCGGTTAGGAGTCAGGCGACTGCCGATTTCAGGGCTTTGCGGACCTGGCTGAGATGCCGGCGGCTGACGTGCAGCCGCGGCGTCATGTCGTGCATGAGGACGACCGTGCTCCCGTCTTCCCCCCGTTTCACACCGTCGATGTGCCGGATGGCCACAAGGGCGTTGCGGTGGATCCGGATGAACGCCTCGTGGAATTCCGCCTCGAGGGACTTGAGCGATTCATCGATGAGCAGCTCGCCGCCCGGCCAGGCGACGATGACGTATTTCTGTTCGGCCTTGAGATAACGGATGTCCCGCACCGGGACGAGCTGGATCTCGCCGTGCGCGGTGGCGCTGAGGTAGGCGCGCGGGCGCCGGCCCTGCCTGCGGAGTTCATCGATGCGCGCGCGCCGTAATACCCCGGCGCGCGCCAGCGCCTGCTGCAGCCGCTCCCGGCGCACCGGCTTGAGCAGATAATCCACCGCCTGCGCGTCAAACGCCTCCAGGGCGTGATCCTGGTAAGCCGTGGTGAAGACGATGGACGGCGGCGAGGCCAGCGCCGTCAGGTGGCGCGCCAGTTCCAGCCCGTCCATGATCGGCATGCGGATGTCCAGCAGGATCACGTCCGGCGGTTCCCGTTGTATTTTTTCCAGCGCCTCCAGGCCATGCGTCGCCATGTTGACGGTATGCGCCTCCCCCGTTTCGGCAAGCAAGCGGGCCAGCCGGTCCCGCGCCAGCGACTCGTCATCAACGATCAGTATCTTCATCGCGGCAGGGGATGATGAGTTGGGCAATGTAACGTCCGTCGGCAATGCGCGTGGTTACTTCCGCCTGCGGGCCGAAACAGGCGGAAAGGCGTTCCTGGACATTCGCCAGCGCCAGCCGCTTGCCCGGCGGCCGGTTCGCGCCGTTCTCCCCCGGTACGGGATTGGCGATGGTGAGCTCCAGGCGGTTGCCCTGGTGCCGGCCGGCGATGTCCACCGTTCCGCCCTCCGGCAGAAGCTCGATGCCGTGATAGATCGCGTTTTCGATGAGGGGCTGCAAGGTCAACGCGGGCATCGGCGCCTGGCCCGGCAGGCCCTCGACGTTCCAGGCCACCTTGAGGCGCGATCCCAAGCGGTGTTCCTCAATCCGCAGGTAACGCCGGCACAGGGACAGCTCCTTCTCGAGCGTCGAGGTTTGGCTGTCCTCCCCTAGGCTGGCCCGGAACAGGTCGGCCAGATCCTCGGTGGCCTGTTCCGCCAGGGCCGGCTGGGTACGGGCCAGGCTGGCGATGGTATTCATGCAGTTGAACAGGAAGTGCGGGCGGATGCGGGCCTGCAGGGCCTGGATGCGTGACCGGGCCTCGGACTCGATCTGGCGCCGCCACTGGTGCTGGATGTAGAAATAACGCAGAGCAAGAGCACTGATGATCGCGCTGATCGCCATGCAGCGCAGCAGGAACATGCCGTGGGTCTGCCGCACCTGCCGGCCCCGGCCCGCCCATTCGTACACGATCTGCCAGGAGGCCTCGGTGATCAGCAGGGCGATGGCCAGCACCAGCGCGTAACTCAGGGTGGCGGCCCAGGGGTCCGGCAGGGCGTTGAGGTAGGGCCGGGCCAGGCACAGCGCCGCCACGCTGGTCAGGGCTATCCACTGAATGAACAAAGAATTCATGGACAGGTCAGAAAGAAAATCGGAGACCGGTGGGACCAGGGACAATACGATGGCCAGCAGCTCGGCGATGAGGATGACCGCGAATACAATCCGGACCCCGCAGAAATCAGGCAGGAAGGAACTTTGCCGGGCGGCAGGTGGTTTCATGTGCTGCAAAAAGGAAATTTTGCCGGCCCCTTACGTTATACTGTTGCCACTGCAAATCCCTGATGACTGACCCGCGCGCCTCTCGTATGACTGCGAAAACCCGCACCGCCAGGACCCGGGGTGGCCGTTTTACCGATCCGCCCGACGATTTCGTCGCGCATTTCACGCAATCCGTCTCCTACGATCAGCGCCTCGCCCATTATGACATTATGGGCTCGATCGCTCACGCGCGCATGCTGGCGCACGTCAAGGTGCTGACGGAGAAGGAATGCGACGAGATCGTTCGGGGACTCGAGTCCATTGCCACCGAGATCAGCCAGGGAAAGTTTTCCTGGGATGGCGGGCTCGAGGATGTGCACATGAATATCGAGGCTGCCCTGATAGCGCGCATCGGCGAGACCGGCAAAAAGCTGCATACCGGCCGTTCGCGGAACGACCAGGTGGCCACCGACCTGCGCCTGTTTCTGCGCGACGAAACGCGGAACATCGGCCGCCTGCTGGCGCAGGTCATGACGGAACTGCTCGCCGTGGCGGAACGGGAGGTCCACACCATCATGCCGGGCTTTACCCACCTGCAGACGGCACAGCCCGTAACCTTCGGCCACCACATGCTGGCCTGGTTTGAAATGCTCTACCGGGATCTCCAGCGCCTCGCCGATTGCCGCCGGCGGATTAACGTCCTGCCGCTGGGCGCCGGTGCCCTCGCCGGCACCAGCTATCCCATCGATCGGGTCCATGCCGGGAAGCTGCTGGGGTTTACGGCGATCGCGGAAAATTCGCTCGATGCCGTGAGCGATCGCGACTTTGCCATTGAATTCTGCGGCTGCGCGGCGCTGATCATGATGCACCTGTCGCGCTTTTCGGAGGAAGTGATCCTGTGGCTGTCGCCGCAGTTCGGATTCATCGAGTTGGACGAGGCCTGGTGTACCGGATCCTCCATCATGCCGCAGAAGAAAAACCCTGATATCCCGGAGCTGGTCCGGGGCAAGACCGGCCGCGTCTATGGCCACCTGCTGTCCCTGCTGACCCTGATGAAGGCCCAGCCGCTGGCCTATAACCGGGACAACCAGGAGGACAAGGCCGCTGTGTTCGATGCGGTAGACACGGTGAAGGCGTGCCTTCAGGCCTATGCCGGCATGATCCCCGCCATCAGTGCGCGCGCCGACGCCATGCGCCGGGCCGCCCTGCTCGGCAACGCCACCGCGACCGACCTGGCGGATTACCTGGTGCGCAAGGGCATCGCCTTCCGGGACGCGCACGCCACCGTCGGCCGGGCGGTGCAATACGCGATCAATCACCAGAAAGACCTGTCGGAGCTGTCGCTCGACGAACTGCGGCAATTCGGCGAAAAGATTGAAAACGATGTCTATGAATGCCTGACCCTGGAAGGCTCGGTGTCCGCGCGCGCGCATTACGGCGGGACCGCGCCGCCGCAGATCCAGGCGGCGATCCGGCGGGGCCGGGAGCGCCTCGACCGGATCATGTCGCAGGAGGAACTCGCATCATGATCAAATTTATCAAGCTCTTGCTTGGCCTGACGATATTGCTGGCCCTGGGCGCCGTAGTCATCGTCGCCGGCGCCCTGCTGTATTTTGATCCCAACGAGCACAAGGATTTCGTCATCACCCGGGTGGAAAAACAGACCGGCCGTGACTTCGCCATCACCGGCAATATCAACCTGACCTATTATCCCTGGCTGGGGCTGGAGGCGGATGGCGTGACCCTGGGGAATGCCGCGGGTTTTGGCGATGCGCCGTTTTTCCATGCGGATCACGTCGCCCTGCGCATCAAGACCCTGCCGCTTTTGAAAAACCAGTATGAGCTCGATACCCTGAAACTGCATGGCCTGCAACTGCACCTGGCCCGGAACAAGAACGGCGCAACGAACTGGGCGGACCTGGCCCAGCCGCCACCGCCCCGAAAGAAAAAAGCCCCCCTCCAGTTTACCGCCGTGATCCTGGGCGGCGTGGATGTCCAGGACGGGCGAATCACCTGGAACGATCAGGCGACTGGCCAGGCGGTGGCGCTGTCGGATATCCATCTCACGACCGGCCAGTTGACCTATGGCGAGCCGATCAACCTTGTCCTTGGACTTGTCGCCGAAGCCAGCCAACCCGCCCTGCGGAGCGACACAATGTTGACGGGGGTCCTGAATTATGACCTGGACGCCGAGCTGTATTCGTTCAAGCCCATTGACCTCACGGCCAAACTGTCCGGCAAGAACGTCCCAGGGGGCGCTGATCTTGTATTCAGGGCCGGCGTGGAAACCGACCTCGCCAGCGACACGGCGACGCTGAGCGATCTCAGCCTCGATGTGCTCGGCATGAGCATCCGCGGCGATCTCACGGCCAGCGAAATTCAGTCGGGTGCGCCGTCCGCGCGCGGCCAGTTGCGCATCAAGGGCGAGGACCTGGCCCGGCTCCTGAAAGTTCTCGAGATTGAACCGGCGGCCAGCGAGATCGGCCAACTGGACAAGCGGGCATTTACCCTTGAGGTTGACCTGGAGGCCGACCTGTCCAGAGACACCGCCAGCCTGTCAAACCTGCACGCCGATCTCCTGGGCACCGTGGTCCGGGGTCAGCTTGCCGCGAGCAAGGTCCAGACCGAGACGCCGGCGATCCGCGGCCAGATCGTGGCGGAAGGTCAGGATCTGTTGTGGCTCGCCCGGGTGGCCAGACTGGAACCGGCGGTAACGGAACTCTCGAAGATGAGCGAGCGCGCATTCAGCGTGAAGACCGATCTCGACGTTGACCTCGAGACAGGCGCAGTCGCCCTGTCCAACCTGGATGCGGTCCTTCCGGGCACCGTGGTCCGGGGTCAGCTTGCCGCGAGCAAGGTCCAGACCGAGACGCCGGCGATCCGCGGCCAGATCGTGGCGGAAGGCAAGGATCTGCTGTGGCTCGCCCGGGTGGCCGGAATGGAAGCGGCGGCAAAGGAACTTTCGAACGTGAGTGACCGTGCCTTCACTGTCAAGACGGATCTGGACGCGGACCTCGAAAAAGGCACGATCACCCTCTCCAACCTGGATGCGAAACTGCTGGATACTGCCCTCAAGGCGCAACTCGATGCGCGCCGCATCCGCACGGAAACCCCGGCGGTGAGTGGAACGATCGATGCCCGTGGTCCGGACCTCGCCCGCCTGCTGGCGGTGGCCGGCGTCCAGCCGCTCGCCGGTCAACTCGCGGGACTGAAGGATCGATCATTTGATTTCAAGGCCAAGCTGGATACCGATCTGGAAAAAGGTTACGTCAAGGTCTCCGGCCTGGATGCCCGGCTTGTGGGCGCCACCATCCAGGGGCACGTGGATGCCAGCGAGGTCGGGACGAAAACCCCGGTGGCAAAGGGGTCATTGAGCGCCACGGGGCCGGACCTCCCCGCCCTGCTGCAGATTGCCGGGCAACTGGGCGGTGCGGGAGCCACGGGACTCGGTGATCTCGGTCAAAAGCTGGCAGGGGTTTCCGGCAAGGCCTTTGACATCAAGGCGGAATTTGATGCCGACCTGAAGAAAGGGAACATTTCGGTTCCCGCGTTATCAGCCCGCTCCCTGGGCATTGCCGCGACCGGACGGTTGCAGGCCAAAGACATGGCCGGCAAAAAGGGGAGCATCGACGGAAAACTGGCGATGACCGGTGAGAACCTGGCCGGTGTGCTTGCGGCGCTCGGTCAGGCCCCGCTCGGCGAGGTGCTGCAAAGCATCGCTGTCGATGCCGGGATCAAGGGGGAAGGCCAGGAGTTCGCGCTGAGCCCGCTGGCGCTCAAGGCCACCCTGGCCGGAAAGCAGATTCCGAATTCACCGGTGGATGTCACCCTCGGCGCCGACACCCGCGCCAACCTGGAAAAGCAGACGCTGACGGTCAACAACCTGGCGCTGACCGGGCTGGGGCTCAACGTCTCGGGAAATATCAACGCGACGGGGATCAAGGAGAAACCCGCGTTCAGCGGCGACCTGGCCGTGGCGGAATTCAACCTGCGCCGGCTGGCCGGCCAGTTGAACCAGAAACTGCCGGAAACGGCGGACAAGAACGCGCTGAGCAAGGTGGCACTCAAGACCGGTTTCTCGGGCAACCCCGACAGCCTGAGTCTGCAGAACTTGTCCCTGCAGCTCGATGAAACAAAACTCGACGGCTCCCTTTCCGTCAGTCAGTTTACCCAGCCGGCTATTCAATTCGCGATCGCGATCGACGCCATCAACGCGGATCGATATCTCCCGCCCCCGCCCGAAGGCAAGGCCGGCAAGCCGGCGACACCGGAAACAGCCGCCGCCGGGGCCGCGACGGAATTACCTCTTGAAACACTGCGTAAACTGAACGTCAACGGCGATCTCCAGATCGGCCAACTGGTGCTCTCCAATGCCCGCATGAACAATGTCAAATTGAGCATCCGGGCAAAGGACGGCGACATCCAGCTCGATCCGGTGGCGGCGAACCTGTATGAGGGCCAGTACCAGGGCAAGTTAACGCTGAACGCAAAGGGCAAGGTCCCGCAACTGCTGGTCAACACCCAGTTGAGCGGCGTCCAACTCGAACCGCTGCTCAAGGACTATACCCGGAAACCGGAAAGCCAGCTTGCCGGCAGGGCCAATCTCTCCGCGGCCAATCTGAACGCCAGCGGCAGCACGGCCGATCAGTTGAAGAAATCCCTCGCCGGCCAGGCGAAGTTCCAGGTCGAAGAAGGGGTGTTGCGCGGCATCGATGTGCGCAAGACGCTGGAGGCGGCGGAGGTCCTGCTCGAGAGCAAGCGGATCGGCACCGTCAAGCAGGGGGGTGAGACCCGCTTCGATCAACTGTCCGGGACGCTCGATATCTCGGGCGGCGTGGTCATGAACAAGGATCTCCTGATGACCTCCCCCGGCTTCCGCGTCACCGGCGAAGGCATGCTCGCCAACCTGCACGACAACAGCATCAAGTACAACCTCCAGGTGGGCGTGGATGAGCGCACCGCCACCCGCGGCGAAGAGCGCTATAACCTGGGCGGTTATAAAATTCCCATCAAGTGCCGGGGGCAACTGGAGGCAATTGAAACGGCATGCCTTCCGGACCTCGAGGGGCTGGCGGCGGTAGCCCTGAAAAAGGGGATTAAGGAAAAACTGGAAGAGCAAATCCAGGACAAGCTCGGGATAACCCTGCCCGGTACCAAGCCTGCCCAGCCGCCACCCACCGAACAACCGGCCGCGCCCGCCCAGCCTGCCCCCGAACAGCAGACCACCCAGACCCAGGAGCCGGCACCGGAACCGGCGCCGAAGCAGGAGGAAAAACCGAAGGATCCGGTACAACAGATCACGGATGAGCTGTTCAAGGGTATCGGCGATGCCCTGAAGGGTTTTTGACCGGCCGGGCGGGGTGCCGCGGCTCCTGTCATTTTTGCTTGTTTTCCTGGCCGGCCAGGCCGCGGCCGGCGAGATCCGGTTTCTCACCACGGCATACAGCGAGGGAGGATACCGGATGGAATTTGACGCTATCGTGGCGGCAAATCACGCGGCCGTGTACCGGATCGTCACGGATTACGATCGTCTGGAGCGCCTGAACAGCGCCCTGATCGAAAGTACACTCATCGGCGGCGAAGGCGACCCGGTCAAACGGCTGCGCCAGGTCACGAAGACCTGCATTTTATTTTTCTGCTTCAAAGCTACCCTGGTGGAGGACGTGGAAGAAATCGGCACGGAACTCGTGCTGACCACCATCGATCCCCTGGAAAGCGATTTCGATTACGGCCACACGCGCTGGGAATTTACCGCGGAAGGGGATGACCGCACCCGCATCCGCGTCCTCAGCCGGATCAAGCCATCGTTCTGGGTCCCGCCGTTAATCGGCCCGTGGGTGGTAAGGAACAAGATGATGAAAGAAGTCAGGGAAACCCTGGAGCAGGTGGAAGTGCTTGCCCGCCGTGACTGAAAACTCGGCATTCGCGCGGCGGCTGTTGCCGTGGTTTCGGCGCCACGGGCGCCATGATCTGCCGTGGCAGCAGGATCGCACGCCCTACCGGGTGTGGATCGCCGAGATCATGCTGCAGCAGACGCAGGTCGGTACGGTAATTCCCTATTACCGGCGCTTCATGGAGCGTTTTCCAGGGGTCGATCTACTTGCCAGGGCGCCGCTGGACGAGGTCCTGCATCTCTGGTCGGGGCTCGGGTATTACGCGCGGGCGAGAAACCTGCACCGCGCCGCCGGCATCGTCATGCGCGATTTCGGCGGGTGTCTGCCCGAAGACATCGACAGCCTTACGGCACTGCCCGGCATCGGGCGTTCGACCGCCGGCGCGATCCTCGCGCTCGCCAGCGGCCAGCGGCACCCGATCCTCGACGGCAATGTCAAGCGCGTATTGTGCCGGTATCATGCCGTTCCAGGATGGCCCGGGACGCCGGCCGTGGACCGGCAATTATGGGCATTGGCCGACCGCCACACACCCGGGAAGAATGTGGCACGCTATACCCAGGCGATCATGGATCTCGGTGCGACGATCTGTACGCGCCGGGAGCCGCGCTGTTCCCTGTGTCCCGTCACCGAGGGTTGCAAGGCCCGGCGACTGTCACGGCAGCATGAATTTCCCGCGCCGAGGCCGAGAAAAACCTTGCCGGTGCGGAAGGCGGTTTTCGCCATCCTGGAAAATTCGCGCGGCGAGATCCTGCTGGAACAGCGGCCGCCGGCGGGGCTGTGGGGCGGGCTTTGGAGTTTCCCCGAGTGCCCGCCGGGAGACGATCTCCTGGGATGGATTGTCCGGCGGTTCGACTGCAGCGTCGTTGCGGTCCGGTTCAAACCGCCGATGCGGCATGCCTTCAGCCATTTTCACCTTGAAATCATGCCCGCCCATGTTCATGTTATAGCTGACGGCAGGGCGGTGGCTGATCCCGCCGGCTGCTGCTGGTATAAACCGGAAGAACGTCCGGCGCTCGGCATGGCCGCTCCCGTGCAAAAAATCCTGCGGGAGCTGGCGCATCCCGCCGGGTGAGGGCGTATATAAAGAAAGGTGTGATGGCGTATGGGCAGAACGGTACAGTGCGTAAAACTGGAAAAGGAGGCGGAGGGCCTGAAATTCCCGCCGTATCCCGGCGAACTCGGCAAGCGCATCTACGAGAATGTCTCGCAGGAAGCCTGGCAGATGTGGCTCGCGCACCAGACCATGCTGATCAATGAATACCGCCTGACCCCTTTTGAACCCAAGGCGCGGCAGTTCCTGGAAAGGGAAATGGAGAAGTTTTTCTTCGAAGGCGGCTCGGAAAGACCGAAAGAATATGTCCCGCCGGAAAAATAACC
>CAZXGW010000028.1:0-12990 GCA_964640355.1 uncultured Enterobacteriaceae bacterium | reverse complement strand
TCGACGAGGATGGGCACGACTATTTCACGTGCATATTTACGCTTAAAGAGTGCAAGACCTGCCGCGGCCTTTTGCAGCCGTCCGCCGGCATCGGCAGCGGCCAGGCACAAGGTCCGGGCGAGGTCATCCACGTCACCCGGGTTGACAAGATAGGCCAGGGATTCATCGAGGATTTCCAGGGGTCCGCGCGTGCGCGTGGCAACTATCGGCTTGCCCATCGCCATCGCCTCCAGCACGGCGATGCCAAAAGGCTCATCGAGAGACGGCAGGACGAAGATATCGCTCTGCCCGAGAAAAACCCGGACGTCGTCTACCCAGCCAATAAACCTGACCCTGCCGCCAAGGTCGAGCTGCCGGCACAATGATTCCAGTTGCCCTTGTTCCGGCCCGTCCCCGCCGATATGCAAGATTGCCAGGGGATGGGCGTCGGCCAGGGTTCTGAACGCCCGAAGCAGGACGTGAAAACCTTTTTTGTGGACCAGCCGGCCATAGGCGGCCATGACAAGAGCGTTTCCTTCGGGTACCGGCGGCGCATCCACCGGGGCCAGGGAAGAAAAATTCGGGATGATCCTTATCCGTGAAGCGTCGATGCCTCTTTCCAGGAGATAGCCGCGCTGATCCTGCGTGGTGGCAATGAACAGATCGACGTGCCGGTAATATTTCAGGTCGGCATAGTTGTGCAGTTTGACCACGAGCGGTGCCCGCAGGCTGGCGCAGATCCTGCCGGCGACATACGCCCCCCTCGCCAGGTGCGCGTGCACGACCTCGGGCCGGAACCCGTCGATCGCGGCCTGGATCTTTCTGCGGGCAAGCGCATCCCACCAGCCGTACGGTGAAAACGTGCAAAGGCGCAGGCCGGGTACATGCTGCAATCTGTTCAGGGCGCGAAACCGCCGGTGGCAAATCGCCTGCACCTCGTGGCCCAGTTCAGCCAGGGCCAGCGACAGATCCACAAAGTAGCGTTCGGCGCCGCCAAATCCTTTTGCCAGCATGAGTTGCGTGATGCGCATCGCCGCCCCGGTTACCGGGGAGAAACCAGGTGCCTGTCCAGGGCATCCACCACGTCCCGGACCGCAACGTTCTCGATGTTCTGATCCGCGCCGACCAGCCACAGGGCCTTCTCGCCCCAGGGCCGGTAACGTTCCGGCTGGCCATGGCCGAAGATCGTCAGGGATGGTGTGCCCACGGCGCTGGCCATATGGCCGAGCCCGGAGTCATTGCCGACGAAAACCGCGATCTGTTGAAGTATCGCCGCCGCCTGCAGCAGGGTGGTCTGGCCGCACAGATCGAGGCAGGGCACCGCCGAGTCCTGCGCAATGGACACCGCGAGGCGGCGATCGTGCGCATTGCCCAGCAGGACAGCGGCGTCAAAGCGGGTGCGGAGCTGTTCAATGAGCGAGAGAAAATTCCGGGCAGGCCAGATCTTGCCAGGCCAGTTGGCGCCCGGCCCAAGCCCGAGCAGCCGGCCGCCATGGTAACCGGCCAGTGTTTTGCGTGCCCAGGCGAAATTCTCCTCGCCGGGCCATATCCGGCAACCGGGGATCGGCCGGTCTCCGTGCAGACGATGGATGATGCCCATGTGTTGTTCGACGGCATGCGGGCCGCGCGCCCGGCGCTGCCACTTGGTCAGCCTTTTTTTCGCGCGCAACAGGTAGGCCATGCCGTCGGTGCGCAGATCGACAACGAGGTCGTAGCGCGTCCAGAACAGTTCTTTCCACAGCGCGATCACGCCGCGCAGCTGTCCGCGTTTACGCTTGTGCAGGATCCTGCCCCGATACGGACAATATAAAAACATCTCGCTCGATCGCTCATCCGCGACGATGTCGATGGCCGCTTCCGGGAACCGGTCGTGGAGCGCCTGCAACACCGGCGTGGTCAGGATGGCGTCGCCGATGTTGCTCAAGGTGATAAACAGGATGCGCCCTCCCGGCATGGTTCAGTCCGGCCTGTTTTGCTCCCAAAGAGCGCGCCAGTTGAAAAACGGCGGAAGACTGCCGGCGGTCTGCATGTGTGCGGCGAGCGCGGGGATCGGGGCAAAACCCGGAAGATGATCAAACAACAGATTGGTGGTTTTCGCCTCGGACCCCAGTCGCCGTTTGCTTCTGTCCCCCACGTGGCGGGTGTTTTCAAAGTAGCGCCAGTATTTCCTGACAACGTCTGCGTGCGTGAACAATACATGGGTGGCGTGGCTGATCGTCCGCCAGTGCCGGTGCTCGCCAAGCAACAGGTAAGAGGGATAGATGGCCTTGGTATATAAAAATTCGTGCTCCTGGGGATGGATCACCAGGTGCGTGCCGCAGGTGTGGTACACCTTCCGGTAAAAGCCGTGCATTTCCGCAATGGCCGACGGTTCGTGCAGGTAGTCGTCCTCGCAAAAATAAAACAACCCCCGGTTTTCCCGGGCAAACTCGAACTGTTCAAGCAGGGAGGCCCCCTGGCCCGGTTCCCGTGTCGTTCTCACCTCCCGGGCGCAGCTCGCCTTCTCGCACGACTCCACGATCTTCGCATGGGCAGCCACGGTGGAATGATCGTCGAAAACCGTCAGCGTGATTTCCAATCCGTGATCGCCGCGCAGGGCGTGATTGATTGAGGCGATCAACGACTTCAGGCAGCGCAGGGCGATTTCTTCCCGATCGGCGCCCGTCGGACCGGGTGGTTGCGCAGCCCTGCCCGGCCTGTCCCTGAGGCAGGTGCGCAGGCACACGTTTAGTCGCTGCAGTCCGGGGTCGCCGGCATCATCCGAACGCTGATCCCTCTCTGCCGCCTCCGCCAGGCGCGCAATCTGGTTGAAGCTGGCCTGGTTGTTCAGCGGCAGGAGGTTATATTCATAATACTTCTTTACGTCATAACCGTACCGGCGCAACAGCGATCTTAGCAGGCGCAGGAAGTCGTTCATCGGGCCGCGCCGGTCATTTACCGATGCAGAAGCGGGAAAAGATCTCGCCGAGCAGATCATCGGAAACAAACTCGCCCGTGATCTCCCCGAGCGCCTGCTGTGCAAGGCGCAGATCGTCCGCCAGAAGTTCCACCGCTTTCTGCTCGGCGTACCGGTTCAGGCCGTTCTCCAGGAGCGATCGCGCCCGGCCGAGCGCGTCCAGGTGGCGCTGACGCGCCAGGAACACGTCTTCATGCGCCATGCTCATGCCGAGGCAATTCCTGAGCTGCCGTTCGAGCAGTTCCACCCCCTCTCCTGTTTTCGCGGACAATAATATCTCCGGCGGGCGACCCTGTCCCGTCCTGAGTGCCGGGCTGACCCCGGCGAGGTCCGTCTTGTTGTGCACGACGATTGCCTGCGTACCGGACCCGATCTCCGCAATCAACCGGCGCTCCATCGCGCCAAGAGATTGCCCGTATTCAATCATCACGATCACGATGTCCGCCTGCGCGGCGGCGTTCCTTGCGCGCCGGATGCCTTCAAGCTCCGCCTCGTTTCCCGTGCGCCTGAGGCCGGCGGTATCCAGCAGGTGGACGGGGACGCCGTCAATCAGAAGGTGTTCGCCCACCAGATCGCGGGTCGTACCTGGCGATGCCGTGACAATGGCCGCTTCCCTCCCCGCCAGCCTGTTCAGCAGCGTGGACTTGCCGACGTTGGGGCGGCCGGCGATGACCGCGCTGACGCCTTCCCTCAACACCGCGCCCTGCCTGGCCCTGGCAAGAATGTCATCAAGGACGGCGAGGCAGTCGTTCAGCCTGGATAACACCCCGGGCCCGGTCAGCATCTCCGTGTCTTCGTCGGGAAAATCGAGAGCGCCTTCGACATACACTCTGGCCTCGATCAGTTTTTCGAGCAGTGACCGGATTTTTTTCGAGAATTCGCCTTCCAGCGAGCGTATCGCGCTGCGGGCAGCCTGCACCGACACACTGTCGACCAGATCGGCCACGGCCTCGGCCTGGAGCAGATCGATCTTGCCGTTGTGAAAGGCGCGTTCGGTAAACTCGCCGGGCCGCGCCAGGCGTGCGCCCAGGCGTATCGCCCGATCCACCAGCCGGTTGAGCGTGATCCGGCTGCTGTGGCCGTGTAGTTCGATCACGTCTTCCCCCGTGTAGGACTTCGGCGCGGGAAAATACAGGACGAGGCCCTCGTCTATTGTCCCGCCGTCATCATCCAGAAAGAGGCGGTGGCCCGCCATTCTCGGCGGCGGCAGCCGGTGTGCCAGTGCGGTACCTATCGCCATCGCGGCCGGCCCGGAAATCCTGACCACGCCGATGCCGCCGCGGCCGGCGGGGGTGGCGATGGCCACGATAGTGTCGGGCTGAGCGGCCATTGGCAGAGCGTCCGGGCGCCTAGGTCTTGAGGCCCGCGCGCTCCAGGTTACGCATGATCAGCCACTGCTGTGCAATGGACAGGATGTTATTGACCACCCAGTAGAGCACGAGGCCTGAGGGAAAAAAGGCGAAAAACACGGTGAACACAACCGGCAGGGTCATCATCACTTTCTCCTGCACGGGGTCCATGGGTGCGGGGTTGAGTTTCTGCTGCACGAACATCGTGATGCCCATCACCACGGGTAGCACGAAGTACGGATCGGGACCGGAAAGATCGTTTATCCAGCCGATGAATTCCGCCTGACGCAGCTCCACGCTCTCGAGCAGAACCCAGTACAGGGCGATGAACACCGGGATTTGGATCAGGATCGGAAAACATCCGCCGAGCGGGTTGATCTTTTCCTGCTTGTAGATCTCCATCATGGCCTGGTTGAGCCTGGCGCGATCATTCTTGTAGCGATCGCGCAGGGCGAGCAGTCTCGGCTGGATACGGCGCATGTTGGCCATGGATCGGTAGCCGGCCGCGGACAGGTGGTAGAACAGGATTTTCAGCATGAGGGTAACCAGCACAATCGCCCAGCCCCAGTTGCCGGCGATCGCGTGAAACTTCTTGAGACACCAGAACAGCGGTTTGGCGATAAACCACAACGCGCCGTAATCCACCGTGAGGTCAAGGCCGGGGGCGATCGTTTTGAGCTCATCCTGCAGTTTCGGGCCGAGATAGAACCGGTAGTCGAAAACAGCCCGCGCGCCGGGCGCTACCGACTGCGGCGGCGTTGTTGCGCCGATCACGAAACGCTCACTGCCCTGCGCCGATGACCCCTGATCAAGATAGAGGGTGTAATAATGATAATCTTCCGCAGAATTGCCCGGGATGATGGCGCTCAGAAAATAGTGCTCGATCATCGCCGCCCAGCCATCCGTGATTTTTCTGTCCAGTTTTTTTTCGCGTATGTCGTCAAACGCGATCTTCTCGTAACGTTTTTCCACGCTCGAGATGACCGCGCCGGTATAGGTATAAACCGTCCTGGCTAATCCCTGGTAAACGCCGGTGCGCTGAAGCTGGCCGTAAGCCATTCCGCTCCAGGGGCCGGTCCCTTTGTTGGTCAGTTCATGGCGCACGTCGATCAGATAACTGCCCTTTCGGAGCCGGTAGATTTTCCGGACGCTGATCGGCCCGGGCTCCGCCCAGTCCAGCGCAACCTCCAGCGCGTCCTGCCCCGGCAGAAGGCTGTATTCGTCCGCCGTTGAGGTGAATCTTGAGGTATGCGTGGGCGCCTCCATGTCGCCCAACAACCCTCCCTGGACAATATGGGTTTTCTGCGGTGACGTGTCGAGCAGGCTGACCGGTTCATCCGGCTTGTCAAGCGACACCGGGTAATGGAGCAGCTCGGCGTGAACAATGCTGCCTCCCTGCCTGTCAATCTGCAATCTGAAGACATCGGTGTTAACCGTGATTAATTTCTCCCCGTTGCGCCCGGGCTCCGTTTTTGTCGGTACAGGCGTACCCGCCTCATCCGGCGGCAGCCGCGGCACATCCACGGGCTGGGCGTCAGCCGCGGTCTCGGGTTTCCGCTCCTCCGCCACCGGCGGCTGGCCATAGTCACGCTGCCACGCTTCCCACAACAACAGGATCACGAGGCTCAATGCCACAATGAGGATGAAGCGCGTTGTGTCCATGGCGGTCTTCAGACAATCAGGCGACCGGATCGCTGCCGCCCGGGTGTAACGGGTGGCAACGACAGATCCTGCAAATGCCCATGATCGATCCCCTGAGCACGCCGTATCTCCTGATCGCCTGCACCGTGTAGGCGGAGCAGGTAGGCGTATAACGGCAGCAGGGCCCGAGCAGCGGGCTGATGAGATAGCCGTAGCCGTGGATTATTGCGATAGCGAGTCTCTGCATGCCGCCAGTCTGCGCCAATGCCCGAGCAGCGAGCGCCGCAGGATCCTGTTGTCTACACGCTCGAGCTGTTTGTGGGTGATTACTACAATATCAAGTCCCTGCAACAAATGCTGGTTGATCCGGAAACTTTCACGCACCAGTCTTTTCAGGTGGTTGCGTTCCACGGCGGACCTGATTCTCCGGCGGGAGATCACCAGCCCGAGCCGCGCACAGCCCAGGCCGTTTGCCCTGGCGCGAACCAGCAGTTGATCGTCGACTGAGCGGTGGGGCGACTGGAAAACCCGCTGGTAGTCTGCAGGTCGGTTAAGTCGGTTATTCCTGGTAAAGCGTCCAGCCTGCCGGGGCACGGGACAGTTAAGCGGTAAGCCTTTTCCGGCCCTTGGCCCTGCGTGATTTTATGACGAGGCGCCCGGCCTTGGTGCGCATACGTTCGCGGAACCCATGGCGGCGTTTTCTCTTGATCCTGCTTGGCTGGTAGGTACGCTTCATGTCAGATACGGTGAGTGCTGTGCCTTTTTTAACAGCTTCTTGCCCGCTCCCGCTAAAAGCCGGTTATCCTACTACCCGTAAATCGGGGGTGTCAATTTATTGATCCGGACCGGTAACCGATCGTCCGCGCATGTGGGTGTGGATATGTGCCCCTTTCAGGTATAAACTTCGAAACTCTCTTCCTGCATTAATTTCTGTCAATAATTTTTGGGGTGGTGGAGTGGGGATGTCTCCATGGCAATATTGCATTGAACGTCTTGAAGGGGAACTCTCGCCACAACAATTCAACACCTGGATCCGGCCGTTACAGGCCATCGAAGACAAATCCTCCGTACGCCTGCTTGCGCCAAACCGTTTTGTCAGGGATTGGGTAAACGAACAATACCTCCCGATCATCAAGGAAACACTGAATGGCGATGCACTCGAAAACGGCGTCACCGTCAGCATCGAGGTGGGAAGCCAGCCGCATGCACACCCGGGGGGCATGCGCAACGAACCCAACAGGCCGCAGCCGGCAAAGCAGGGCGTTCCAGGGCATTCCAGCAACCTGAACCCGGATTTCTCGTTTGAATCCTTCATAGAGGGAAAATCCAACCAGCTGGCGCGCGCGGCTTCGATGCAGGCCGCACTCAATCCGGGCAAATCCTACAACCCGCTGTTCATCTATGGTGGTGTTGGCCTCGGCAAGACGCACCTGATGCAGGCTATCGGTCATTCCGTACTGCAGCACTCCCCTGTCGCGAACATCGCCTATCTTCACTCCGAACGTTTCGTCGCCGATATGGTGAAGGCGCTTCAGCACAACACCATCAATGATTTCAAACGTCACTACCGGAACGTGGACGCCCTGTTGATTGACGACATCCAGTTTTTTGCCGGAAAGGAACAGTCCCAGGAAGAATTTTTTCATACCTTCAACTCTCTCCTCGAAGGCCAGCACCAGATCGTGCTGACCTGCGATCGCTACCCCAAGGAGGTCAGCGGCCTGCAGGAGAGACTGAAGTCCCGTTTCGGCTGGGGGCTCACCGTGGCGATTGAGCCGCCCGAACTGGAAACACGCGTTGCGATTCTCAACATCAAGGCGACACAGCGCAACGTCACCCTGCCGGACGAAGTCGCGTTTTTTATCGCCAAGCGTTTTCGCTCCAACGTGCGCGAGCTGGAAGGCGCCCTGAACAGGGTGATCGCCAATTCCAATCTTACCGGCCTGCCGATTACCCTCGAGTTTGTCCAGCAGGCGCTGAGAGACCTGCTGCTTTTGCAAGACAAGCAGGTGACCATCGAAAACATCCAGAAAACGACGGCGGAGTATTACAAGATACGGGTGTCAGATCTGCTGTCGAAGCGCCGCAACCGTTCCATCGCCAGGCCGAGGCAAATTGCCATGTCGCTGTCCAAGGAGCTCACCAACCACAGCCTTCCGGAAATCGGGGACGCCTTTGGTGGTCGTGACCATACCACCGTATTGCACGCCTGCCGGAAGATATCGGACCTGCGAAAGTCACTGCAGCGCATTGAAGAGGACTACAACAACCTGAGCAAAATACTGACAACATGATGTGGCATTCCTGTGCACAGGGGTCCTCCGCCAACACTTTTTAGTGTCGTCCGAAAACTATCCACAATTCATCAAGGGCAAAACCGGCATAAACACACAAAGGGCGATTGTGATATAACATATTGTATTTAATATATAAAACTAAGTTATCCACAACACAGCTTGCCACTTAGATATAAATTCAGTCACAACTTAATATATGAAATTTACTATTCCGCGTGACGTACTTTTGCCAAGCTTGCAGACGGTCAATGGCGTAATTGAGCGACGCCATACCCTGCCCATTCTATCCAACATCCTCGTAACCATCGATCCCTCCGGTATCTCGATAACCGGTACTGACATGGAAGTAGAGCTGATTTCCACGATTTCACAGGACATGGGCGATCACGTTGAATTGACCCTGCCGGCCCGAAAACTGCTGGATATCTGCCGGGCCCTTCCCGAGGGGGCCGAATTGAAGTTTTCATTCGACAAGGACCGGGTCACCCTGACATCAGGCAGGAGCCGGTTTGTGCTCGCCACCCTGCCGGCCAGTGATTTTCCCAACACGGAAATTGCGTCCGCTGTCGCTGTTTTTGATATACCGCAGAGGTTGCTGAAGGCCTTGCTGGCAGACACGATGTTTGCCATGGCGCAGCAGGATGTTCGTTATTACCTGAACGGCCTGCTGCTCGAAGTGGACAAGGGCCTGCTGCGGGCGGTGGCTACGGACGGGCATCGCCTGGCGCTCAAGGAGCTCCCGGTTGCAATCGAGGTTGATGAACCCGTGCCGGTTATTATCCCGAGGAAAGGTGTAACCGAACTGGCGCGATTGCTCGATGAGTCCGATGAAATGGCCAATGCGCAGATCAGCCAGAACCACATACGGATTAACCTGAAAGACCTGCAATTTACCAGCAAGCTGATTGACGGGCGCTTTCCGGACTATGAGCGGGTTATCCCCCGGCCCTCGGAAAAGCCAATCATCGCTGACCGGGAGGCCCTGCGGCAGAGCCTGAACCGGGCTTCCATCCTCTCGAATGAAAAGTACAAGGGGATCAGGCTCGTGCTGGAGAAAGACAATCTCAAGGCGATCGCTCATAACCCCGACCAGGAAGAGGCTGAAGAAGAACTGGGCGTTGAATATGCCGGTGCGCCGCTCGAGATCGGCTTTAACGTGTCCTACCTGCTGGATGCGCTGAATACCCTGAAGACGGACAGGGTCCATATCAGCATCAATGACCCAAGCAGCAGTTGCCTTCTGCTCCCAAGCGAAGAGGCGGGGTGCAAGTATGTCGTCATGCCCATGCGGTTGTAGCGGGCAGGCATGATGGGGCAGGCCGGACGGTGATACTTCACTGGCAAGGCCGCTACCACCAGCAAGACAGGGAAAGGTCATGTTTCACGTGGAACAAACCCCAAGAGACCTTTTCGCACCCATCCATTGCCTTTCATACACGGCCTTTACCATACCCGCCTACCCCAAGTTGTTAGCCCATGCAAACGCGGTTGCCCTCCAGGGCGAATACGAGGAGGTCAGGTCGATATCATTCGCAATACTTGAGAACGGTTTTCCTAATCGCGACATCCCATCAAGGCGAACTTGTCCACCTTAAATTACGCCCGCCTGCATTTCTGGCTGTTTCACGTGGAACGCGACGCAAATGCAAAGGTGGTAGAATAACCAGGTTTAACTGGAGCCAGGAGCTATGACGGAGATAGACACGTACGATTCGAGCAAAATCAAGGTCCTCAAGGGCCTTGACGCAGTGCGACGGCGGCCCGGTATGTATATCGGCGACACTGAAGACGGGACCGGCCTGCACCACATGGTGTTTGAAGTAGTGGATAACAGCATCGATGAAACCCTGGCGGGCTATTGCAGGAACATTCGCGTCACCATCCATACGGACCAGTCAATTACGGTTCTGGACGATGGCCGGGGTATTCCGGTGGGCATGCACGAGGAGGAGGGCCGGTCGGCTGCCGAGGTCATCATGACTACCCTCCATTCAGGGGGCAAGTTCGATGACAACGCCTACAAGGTCGCGGGCGGATTGCACGGGGTGGGGGTGTCTGTAGTCAATGCCCTGTCCGAATATCTCTCGCTCACGGTTTGGCGGGAAGGGGGTTGTTACCGCCAGGAGTATCGCCAGGGCAAGCCCGTGGCTGAGCTGCAGAGGGTCACTTCCTCGGACAGGACCGGCACCGAGGTCCATTTTCTACCCAGCGCCGACGTCTTCAAAAACATCGAATTCCACTATGACATCCTGGCCAAACGACTGCGGGAACTGTCGTTTCTGAATTCAGGAGTTCGAATTGAGTTGTTTGACGAACGCACGGCCAAGCAGGATGTTTTCGAATACCAGGGAGGCATCAGCGCCTTTGTCAAGCACCTCAACCGGAACAAGACACCATTGCACAATGAAGTTTTTACGATTGACAAGGAAAAGGAGGGCGCACGCGTTCAGCTCGCAATGCAATGGAATGATTCCTACCAGGAGAATATCTTCTGTTTTACGAACAATATTCCCCAGCGCGATGGCGGAACGCACCTTGCGGGATTCCGTGCAGCCCTCACCCGAACGTTCAATAATTATCTTGAAAAACAAGAACTTACAACAAAAAATAAGGTGTCCATTTGCGGGGAAGATGTGCGCGAAGGCCTGACTGCGGTCCTGTCCATAAAAATCCAGGATCCGAAATTTTCATCCCAGACCAAGGACAAGCTTGTCTCCAGCGAAGTCAAGGCCATCGTGGAGTCAGTGGTCGTTGAAAAGCTCGAGGAATACCTGATGGAAAAGCCAGCCCTGGCGCGCGTGATTTCCGAAAAAATCATTGATGCGGCACGGGCCCGGGAGGCAGCACGGAAAGCGCGTGAACTTACCCGTCGTAAATCGGCGCTGGATGTCGCCGGGCTGCCAGGCAAGCTTGCGGATTGTCAGGAAAAAGACCCGGCGCGGTCCGAGCTCTTCCTGGTCGAGGGCGATTCCGCCGGCGGTTCGGCCAAACAGGGCCGGGACCGGCGCTACCAGGCCATCCTGCCGCTGAAAGGGAAGATCCTGAACGTGGAAAAGGCGCGTTTCGACAAGATGCTGTCATCGGTCGAAGTCGGCACGCTCATCACTGCCCTGGGTTGTGGTATCGGCAGCGATGAGTTTGAAGCGGGCAAGCTCCGCTATCACCGTATCATCATCATGACCGACGCCGACGTCGATGGTTCGCATATCCGCACGCTGTTGCTGACTTTCTTTTACCGGCAGATGCCCGAGTTGATCGAGCGCGGTCATATCTATATCGCCCAACCGCCGCTGTACAAGATCAAGAAAGGCAAGGTCGAGCGCTACCTGAACAACGAGGAACAGAGAGACCTCTATTTGCTGGAACTTGCTCTCGAGAACGCGCGCCTGGTGGTGAGTGACGGCCAACCACCTGTACAAGGAGAAGCATTAAGGGCGGCGGCGGATGATTACCTGGCAGCCTGCCTGGCCCAACAGGGGCTGTCGAAGCGTTACCGCCAGGAACTCATCCAGGCCATGCAATTCCTGCCGCGGCTCAAACCCGCCGATTGCCACCACAGGGAACGGGTGCGGGCCTGGCTCGACGGGCTGATCGCGCGGCTGGCGGAATCGCCTGGCAACGGCCTGGAAGGCAGCGCCGAAGTGTTTTCAACGGCCCGCGAAAGCGAATACGGCGGCCGCGTTACCCTGCGGGTGCACGGCATCGAGATCACCAACGTGTTTACGCCCGTGTTTTTCGCCTCCCGGGAATACAGCGATCTCGTACGCCTTTACGAGAAATACCCGCTTGGGCCGGGGGCGCGCATGGAGCGGGGCGACCAATCATGCCCGCTCGCGTCATTGAAACAGGGTTTTGACTGGTTGCTGGCGGAAACGGGCCGCGGCATGCACATCCAGCGCTACAAAGGCCTCGGTGAAATGAACCCGGAGCAGTTGTGGGAAACCACCATGGACGCAAAGAAGAGGTCGCTCTCGCAGGTCAGGATTGAGGACGCCGTGGCTGCCGACGAGATCTTCACCACCCTGATGGGCGATCAGGTTGAACCGCGCCGGGAGTTCATAGAAAAGAACGCCCTCGCCGTCGAAAATCTCGATACCTGAATCGCCCCCTTTCAGTCGCCCCCGGCCGTTCTTGCGCAGGCCCACACCTCGATCCGCCCTACACCGGCGCGTTGCAACACCCGCGCCAGCTCATGCACGGTCGCGCCGGTGGTAACCACATCATCGATAATGGCGACGCGGGCATAATCCAGCGGCCGCGTCACGCTGAAAACGCCGCGGACGTTAGCCCGCCGCCTGCCGGCCGCCAGGCCGGTCTGCGGCAACGCCCGGCCTGTGCGCCGGCAGCAATCAATATCGAGCGGGACATGGAGAAACCGGGAAACCGCGCGGGCTATCTCGAGCGACTGGTTGTAACCCCGGAAGACCAGGCGGGAACGGCCGAGAGGAACGGGCACGAGACACTCCGGGAGCGGTAAACCGCGGGCACTGACCGCTTGCCCCAGGAGACAGCCGAGGCAATGGGCGAGGTCCAGGCGCGAATCGTATTTCATCGCCCGCACCAGGTGGGTTATGGGATAGGCATAGCGGTAGGGCGAGCAGATGCGGGGCGCCGTTGGGGATGATGCAGCAAGGCAGCCGGGGCAGAGATAATCTCCGGGCATCGGCATCGCACAGTGGGGGCAGGCCGGCTCGTTGACGGGAAGGTCCGCGATGCAAGGTTCGCATAAACCGCTGGTGGAATGGCCGGCAGGCCCATCGCACAGATA
>CAZXGW010000027.1:1921-13992 GCA_964640355.1 uncultured Enterobacteriaceae bacterium | reverse complement strand
GGCGGCCTGCTTCAGTTCATCCACATCTTCCGGGTTCAATACGAACGATGTCGGTAACAGCTTGAGGCGCTCTCTTTTCTCCCTGTCTTTTATTTGCTCAAGATCGACAACCACCAGATAAGTCTTGAGATCATCACAGCCGGTAGTATCCAGGCCCCTGCTGGCCATGTCAGCACAACGGCCTTTCCTGTAGCTTTCTCCAAAATCAGCCATCTCGTTGTGCAAAGAGAGCAATGATTCGTATGTATACTCATTCAAGGGGATGGAAGTCGCTCCGAGGATGGTGTCCAACAACGGGACGGGGTTTGCAAGTTTACTGAATTGTATCTTTGAATCCGCCTGGGCGTTCACCACGATTATGACGGCACGTTTTATATCTGTCCTGCCTGTCTGCTTGCCCATTGTCCAGGCATCACCAATGATTGCTATCCGGTTCAACAAGGGACGAACACCGAGGTTATCCGTCAAGCCTCCATCGTAAAGATGCAGGTAAGGATAAGTATCCCGGTCAAGCCATTGTGCATATTTTTTGGCCAGATGGTGTCTTCTCGATGTTACATTCGGATCGTTCAGGGCCGCCTGTGCCCATGGCAAAAGCTGGTAATCACAGCTCCCGGCATAATTATTGATGGTTACGGAACTGAACAATACCGGTACTGCCGAAGATGCGGCGACGGCGCGTGCCACCGGGAAAGACATCAGGTCTGAACACAGGAGATCAAACTGGTCCTGCAGGAAGGTAATCTGCGTCCCCGTTGCTACTTCTGTTGCATTGATCTGTATTACCGGTCCGTTACGTGCAAGGATGTCTGCGAACGTCTTCTTTTCAAACAGGATTTCATCGTAGTAATCCGCTGCAAAATCAGTGCGACCAAAAAACGTCGATCCAATCCTGGGCCACGTCCAGGGTTTGAACAGGCTGCCCGTGAGGTAACCCTCAACATTCTTCTTTAGAAACTTTTCTTCGTAATCTTCGAATATGCGATCGCCGAACAGGCCGAAATAGGCCGCAGTGAAACTGCCACCGGATACAGATGAAATGGTATCTACTTCATCAATCAGGTGCCGTTCCTTACCGTCCCAGTTAATCGTGATATCACGTAATGCTTCCAGTACGCCGTAGGAAAATGCGGCGGCACGCGTGCCGCCGCCGGAAAATGCCATACCTACCATCAACGTATCCGATCGGATATCACCGGCCTGGGTGGCGGCGACCCGGTAACCGCCGCTTCTGTCAACAGTCTCCAGGGATTGATTGACCGGATAGTGGGCGGAACAGCCCCCTACAAACAACAGCACGAAGATAATGTTATTGTGAATTCGCTTGTTCATATATATCACCATTGCGCATCAATTAAATCACCCCGGCGCATTACCGGCATCCCCATATCCTGTGCCCAACAAGCTGGCCATGGTATCCCCGGAATTATCAGTAACCCGGTGGCGGTGTAACGACGACATAGCTGATACTGTTGCCTGCGTAGGCCTGGTTGTACCAGGTGGAGTTGCATTGATAGTACGTTATGCCGTTCACGACCACCGTCGCTGGACTGCAGGGCAGGGTATTGTAATAAACGTAAGTCGTCGATGACGATGCGGCAGCAGTGGCGACCGCAACAGTGCCCGCAACAACCGCACCTGCGACGACGGCCTCCTCCCAGTCATCATCATCCCAGTGATGCCAGTCATCGTCCACTTCGCCTTCGTAGAAATCCTGCCTGTCCTCTCGGGCCTGGTCACCGTAATCCTGCCAGTCCTCCCGGGATTCATTGCGATAATCCTGGCGATCAGATGCTGACTGTTGGTGGTATTCCTGGTTTTGGCTTTGTTGATCAGATCTTGTCTGTTGGTTCTGGCTACGTTGATCTGACCTCGTTTGCTGGTTTTGTGAACGTTGATCAGATCTGGCTTGCTGGTTCTCGGACTGCTGTGCCGACCTGGACTCCTGCCTGCTCGACTGCCCCGCGCTTTGTACCTGTTGTGACTGATTGCGCCGGGCGTCCACCTGGGATGTCCCTGCCTGTTGTCCCCGGGGCTGTTGCGCAGAACGCTGCGACATTCCGGACTGGCGAGATGACGACAGCGACCCCGACTGCATTCCACCCCGCGACGAGAAACTGCCCGATGCCGCCGGTCCACTGCGGGAAAAATTTCCACCACCACTACGGGCCGAGGCAAATCCGCCCCGGGCATCAGCTTCGATAATGATCCCTGCAAACAGGAATATTGTTGTGCACAAAAATGTAAAAATTATCGTTGACCGGATCATCATGGCTACTCTCCTGACCGTTCAGCCGCTTCGCTTTGCTGTACGGCGACATTTTGCAATTGATTGAGAAAACTGATCTTTTGCGACCCTGTTGGAGGCGTGAATTCAAATATTGCATTACTGATTTCCGGCGCCAGGTCCCAGTCCGAAAACTGGGCACGGTACTGGGGCTGGCCGTCCGCATTCTTGTAGGTCAGCACCACGCGCAACGGCAAAGGTCGATCACCGGCTGCCACCCAGACCTGGAAATCCACTGTTTCGGTACGCCCGGCCAGATGATGTGAGGGGATACCCGGTATGTTCGTAGACTCGACATAATCAATCGACTGGACCCTGTTTTCGAGTTCCGTCCCCAGGCTGCTGACGAGCAACACTGCAAGCGGCAGGTACATGTGCAATTCCCGGATGAAATAGGTAATTGCCGCATCAATACCACCGGTTTTTTCAGTCTGTGCATAGACATTCTGCGCAAGGCTGTTTACCGTGATGTTTCTGCCATCGTACAGGACCAGGCTCCTGTTCCCGTCACTCCTTTCTATTTCGATGCGCAACCGATCAGGACGGTCGATAATAACGTTGCGGATTTCCCCAAATTCGATTTTCTGGCCATCCCCCTGCACGGCATCGTGCGCACTGTGAATGGTGACCCTGAAACGTCGTGTTTTTGAAATAAATCCCGCCATTTCCATGAGAATTTCGCGGGCTTCGGCCTGTGACTCTGATACAGGCGGCTCTGCAGACTGCGCTTCCCCCTCCGCCAATGCTGTCAATCCGGATAGGCAAAGAAGTGTAAATAAACCGATAAAACCAAATGTCTTGTATTTCATGATGATCACCTGCAGAAAGTTGTAAATACAGCGGAAAAAATCGATGCAAGGTTGTTTGTCACGGTACGGGGCATGGGTATCAATTCATTCTGGGAACAGCAATGTAAACTGGAGGCGCAGCTGCCAGTCCGGACCGATCTCCGGCGACCTGGCGTGGTAATACGATTCAACAACTGCGCTCATTTGCTGCCTTCCGATCGTCAGGATTTTACCGACGCCACCCCCGACTGGTACCAGCCAGCGGTTCTTTTCGTCCGCTTTCCAGTCCGCGGCGATGGTGGGTGAACTGGTCAGGTACCAGCCGTTCGGCAGGGTATAGTTGACGATCGGACGGACTGTCATGGCATTAACATCCTGCCGGCCGTCATCGCCGGCGAAGGAAAACACGTTTTGTGCTACTGCGCCGATTATCCAGTGTCCATTGATGTAAACCATGGCCGCGGCCGGGCCGGCTGACCACTTTTCGGTGCCTATCATCTCATCCGTGGCCGTCGGAAAAAGAAATGATGCTCCGATACCCCAGATCAGTTTTCCGGTCTGTGCGGGTGTCAGGAACACCTGCATGGCGATGTCACTCAAGCCGTCCGTGGATTCCGGCCAGGGCTGATGGACAATGGGTACTACAAAACGTGTTACGAGGTCCCACTGTTGATTCAACTGGAACGGGATGAGGGGTTGCAACCGGAAAAAATTCAACACCTCATTGTCCGGGCCAAAACCGAATTGCGCGTTGTCCTCTATCTGCACCCTGGTATAACGGGCGAGAGGGTTCTGATATTGCCTGACAAGTTCAATGTGGGAATGATTGTGTATCACCTCCCCGGCAACAGATAACTGGCTTGCGCACATCAGAAATACCATCCATGCCGGTATTACGAAAAGATGGTTCATGGACTGACAGCCTGACAATTCAATGTTCCGAAGGATCATAGTCTGCGGTCTGTACACAACCCGGTTCCTCAATGTAGCTCGCCAAAGATGTAGTTCTGCCAGCTGACCATGCGCAGCAGGATCTTGCGCATGATGGCCACGTGGTGCAGGTGCGCAGTATAGATGGCCGCTGCCCCGATTACCCCGGCCGGCAACTGGTAGGCAGAGAGATCCTCATCCAGCCTGATGACGACAGGCACGCGCCCCGGCATGGGAACGGACTCTATGGTCCCCAGCGTACCGCCGGTCTGGAGCTGTCCCTGTGCCAGGACGGGCAGAATGCGATCCACATGGCCTTTGAACACCCGTCCCGGAACGGCCTTGTAGATCACCTCGACGGGATCGCCCGGTTTGAGGCGCTGCAGCGAGTTCTGCCAGAAAGCGCCGACCAGGACCCTGTCCTCCGGACCGGTGGTATGGATAAAGGTCATCACCGGTCGCAAGGGCAGTGACACCGCCATCATGCCCGGCCGCAGCAGGAGCTGGGTCACGAAACCGTCGGTCGGCGCGCGCACGGTGGTCTGATCGAGGTTCCAGCGCGCGCGATCCAGTTCGGCCTTGATCTGGCGCACCCTGGGATTGAACCCCTCGCTCTCCGCCTCGAAGGCGACGCGTGCCTCGCGTTCCTGGGCCTCCGTGGTGCGCAATTGCTCCCGCGCCGCCTGCACCTTGTCCCCTCCGGACAAAAGCTTTTCACCGGCCTGACGCTCGGCGGCTATCGCCTGGTTCAGGTCCGCCTGGCTGCTCTCCAGTTGCCTTTTTGCATGTTCGTAACGCTCTCGTGAAGCGGCGCCCTGCTCGACCAGCCGGCCATACCGCTCGTATTCGGCCTGGGCGAATTCAAGCTGGGCCTTCATCTTGGCGACCGTCGCGCGGGCCTGCTCCAGGGCCTCGCGCGCCTGGCGGTCGTATTCCGACTCGGCGGCAAGAAGTTCAGACTGCGCCTGGCTGGTGACGGCCTCGGCCGCGCGCAGGCGCTCCCCGAGTTGCGCGGCACCCGATTCGGCGTCCGCCAGGACCGCCTCGAGCCGATCCACTTCATACTGGTAGGGCGCCGGGTCGATGCGGAACAAAATATCGCCTTCCCTGAGCGGCTGATTGGCCTGCACAGGTACTTCGATCACCTGGCCCTGGACGTCGGGCACGATGGGCGTCGTGACGAAGTATTCCCGCACCAGCGTGGTATAGGGATGGTTGTAATTCATCAACAGCAGTATGGCGGCAATCAGCACCACGCCGCCGAGGATCGCCGTCGGCACCGTCCACTTGTTCAGGGGCAGCCTGAAGATCTTGAATATCCCCCAGCAGAAGGCGGTGTAGGTCAGCAACATCGCCATTTCCATGTCACACCTCCGGCGCCGGCGGTTTGCCTTCCAGCACCGCCAGCCGTGCTTCCAGGTCCGCGATGCGGGCGGTCAGCGCAGCGAGGCGTTCAGCCTCCGGCGAGAATCCGTAGCCGCGTTCCGGGCGGTAAATCGTCGCCCAGATCCAGAGGAACGGCCAGATGGTGTGCAGGGTCAGCAGACTCACCCAGCCCGCCACGTGGATCGCGTCCTGGTGGGGATGGTTGCGTTTTTTCGCGATCTCGTAGGGGATATCGTGGATGGCGATGATCAGGTAAAAAGTGACCAGAACCCCGAATATCAGGAAACCCAGGGCAAGATAATCAAGAAACATGGTGTGAGTACCTCTCCCTGTACAGGTCCACAGGTTTGACGGATTGTTGGAAAAGTCTTTTCGGGTCATTGCAAGCGACGCGAAGCAATCCCGATTTCTCCACAATCAATGAGTCAGAGATTGCTTCGTCGCCTGCGGCTCCCGGCAATGACAATTCAGTGGGCTCTTTCAACCGCCTGTTATGGTTTGTATTACGCCAGTATCTCATCCGGCATTCCTACCAGTCCGGTCTCCGGAAAGTTTTCGTGTCTCTTTCTGATGCGCCTTCCTCAGCTTCCAATGCGCCTTCATCAACCTTTCCCGGGTCAAGCAATTCCCCCCAGTCGCTGCGATTGCGCATTGTTTCCTCGATTTCCCCGGGTACAAACGCCTTTCCGGTGCGGATCTCCCAGCCGCCGCCCATGGCACGGTACATGGCGATCAGGTTCGTTGCGATAGTGCCCCGGCCGGTGACCAGTTGATCCTGCTGGAGGAAGAGCGCCTGCTCCGTATCCAGCACCCGCTGGTAATCGGCCAGGCCATCACGGTATTGCAGCAGGGCGAGATCAACCGAACGCCTGGCCGCCTCGACGCTTTCCGCCAGGTAGGTCACCTGTTCCTGTGACTGCAGAAAACCAACGAGTGCATCCTCCACTTCGCGAGAGGCCTCGAGCACCGTGTTCCGGTAATTCACGATCAACTGCTGCAAACGGGCGTCCTGGACCCGGACGTTGTTCTTGATCCGGCCGTAGTTGAAAACATCCCACGTCAGGCTGGGTCCGGCGAACGCCTCGAGGCTGTTCAACTGAAACAGGTCGCCCAGGTCGCTGTTGAAGGTATCACTCGCCCGGAGGCCGATGGAGCCGACCAGCGAAAAATGCGGATAAAGATCCGATTCGGCGATGCCGATACGCGCGCTCTGGGCGGCCGCCTGCAGTTCGGCGCGGCGGATGTCGGGTCGCCGGCGCAGCAGTTCCGCGGGTATTCCGATGGCAACGAGTGCCGGGGCCGCGGGAATGACACCGGGCGCGCCCAGCATGTCTTCAAGATTTCCCGGGGGCAGGCCGAGCAGGATGCTCAGGGCGTGCTTTGCCTGCTGCAGGCCGGTCTCCAGCGGGGGTATCGAGGCCTTTGTATTCAGCAGCAGCGTTCTGGCCTGTTGCACGTCCAGCTCCGTGGTGGCGCCGTTTTGAAAACGGGCTTCCGTGATCCGCATGCTTTCTTCCTGGATAGCCGCGTTCTCCCGCGCTATCGCCAGGCGTTCCTCGAAAGTGCGTATCAATACATAGGCCGAGGCCACGCTTGCGGTAAGACTGACCAGCACGTCATCGTAATCGGCGATTGAGGCCAGCATGTCGGCATCCGCCGCCTCGACGCCCCTCCGGAAACGCCCCCACAGATCCAGTTCCCAGCCGATATCGAATCCCGCACTGGCATCATTGAACGACGAATCAAGAGACCCCGAGGCGTTCGGCTGGTGATCGCTGAGTTCGACGCGGCTGACGTCGGCGCGCACCTGCTGCAACTGGGGATAAATATTACCCACGGCAACGCCGAGCTGCGCCCTGGCCTCCAGTATCCTTATCCCCGCGATCTGCAGGGGCAGATTCTGCCGGTAAGCGCTCTGTACCAGCGAATCAAGCACCGGGTCGCCGAACACCGTCCACCATTCACGGTATTCGCCCTCCACGGCACTGACGTTCGGATGTGCAGAGGCCTGCCACCGGTCCGCGACCTGTGCTTCTAGACGGATGAAATCCGGCCCGACGGCAGCGCAGCCGGTAAGTATGACCAGCAGTAGGTAAACCGGCGTATGGGCGGATAACCCCGGCGCAAAGACTTCAGGCTGTTTACATGCCGGCATGGAGGGCTTCAATGAACGGCGCAGCATCTTTGAAACCAGTTCCATTCATCGCCGACGCCTCAACTCTTCGCACACAACACCCAGGCGATGGCATCGAGCAGCGCACAGTCATCCACCGGCTTGTGAAAAAAGAATTTAACTCCCTGTTTGAAGGCAAGATTGCGGATCTCGTCGTCCTCGCGGGCGGATATCACAATGATCGGAAGTTGAATGCCTTTCTCGGTCAACTGCTGCTGCAACTGGAGACCGGTAGTTCGCGGCAGGGTGATGTCCAGCAGGATACAACCGGTGTGGTCATTGCGCACGGCCTCCAGAAAACCTTCAACCGTGTCGAACGCTACCGGGTCGTATCCCGCCGATCGAACGAGACGGGACAGGCCGCGGCGCACCGACTCGTCGTCATCAACAATGTAAACAACCACCGGATTCTGCACCGTTCATCCCCGCTGGCAGAACCGTGGTCGTCCGGCGGCGTCAATCTTGTCAGCCATTAGCGGAAGCTACACCCGGCGGTACGGCAACAAAATTAGACTTTGGTCTTACCCGGAGTCGTTCTGATCCGCCTCGGCGCGATATCGAGGAATTGGCACTGGCGAACCAGTTCGGCGAGGGAGCGGACTTCCATTTTTTTCATAACCTGTGAGCGGTGCACCTTGACGGTTTTCTCGGAGATCCCCAGTTCAGCCGCAATCTGCTTGTTCAGCCATCCACCGATGACATACTCCATTATCTCGCGCTCGCGGGGTGAGAGCCGGGCAAGGCGCAGGCTCATGGCCAGCTTCTCCAGGTCCTTCTGCCGCCGGCCGGCATGCCGCTCGACAGCCTGCGCGATCGTCCGCAGCAGGGTTTCATCCTCGGCGGGCTTGACCAGAAAATCCACAGCCCCTTTCTTCATCGCCTGCACGCTGGTCGGCAAGTCGCCGTGCGCCGTGAGAAAAATCATGGGCAGGGAAACGCTTCCGGCGAGCAGCCTGTCATGCAGCTCGGGCCCCGTCATGCCCGGCATGCATACATCAGCCACCACGCAGCCAACACCGGGGAACGGCAGCCGATCCAGGAATTCCCGCGCGGAAAGAAACGCCTCCACCTCATAGCCCCCCGAACGTATCAGGCGCGCGAGGGATCGGCATATGGCTTCATCGTCATCGATGATGAAAACCGTCGCGATATCCTGATCCATCAGCAGCTTGCCACGGCGCTGCCGTTCTGAAGGGCGCCTTCCGCGCCTGCTGTCGCGCCTTTCGCCGCGAACGGCAGCGTCAGGAAAAACGTGACGCCGTAATCGTTATTCCGTTCGACGCGGATACGGCCTGCGTGGGATTCGGCAATCGAGCGGCACACCGAAAGGCCAATACCGAGCCCCTTGTCCTTGGTCGTAAAAAATCCGTCAAATATGCTGCCCAGCTGATCCTCCGGGATGCCGGTCCCGGAATCGCGAACGGCGAGCTGTGTTTCATTTCCCCCGGCAGGCGCCACGGATACCCGCAGGCAGCGGCGGGTTTCCGGCTGGCCTGCCATGGCTTCCATCGCGTTAAGCACCAGGTTGAGCACGACCTGCTGGATCTGGACCCGGTCCGCCAACACCATACACCCCGGTTCCAGGGCAGTTTCGCAATCGATACGATGCTCGATAAATTCAGTATGCATGAGCGTGAGCAGCTCGCGTACGCATTCGCCGAGATCAATATTTTTTTTGGGAGTTTCCTGCTGCCGCAGCATGGCCTGCAACCCCCTGATCACCCCCGCTGCACGCTTGTCGTCACGCGCGATGTCCTGCAGTATCCCCGTCAGTTCCTTCAGGTCCGGTGTATCGCGGCCCAGAAACCGCAGGCCGGCCTGGGCATTGCTGAGGATGGCCGCCAGCGGCTGGCTCAGTTCGTGGGCGAGGGAGGCGGTCATGACGCCGGCCCGCACTACCCGGTCTGCATGCCAGACCCGGCTCCGGAGCAGGTTCAATTCCGCCTTGGCCGCGCGCGCCTCGGTAACGTCGGTGGACACCCCGCACACCGCGTAGGGCCTCCCGTCGGGATACAGCACCGGAAACTTGAGCGTTATGTAAACGTGCGGTTCTCCCACGACATCAGCCACTTCATCAACCTGCAACGGCTGGCGCGTTTCCAGCACCTCGCGGTCATTGGCGCGAAAGGCGTTGGCCTGTGCCGGGGGGAACAGGTCATAGTCCGTCTTGCCCGCCACCAATTCGTTTCTGACGCTGAACAATTCCTCGTAATGGCGGTTAATCCACAGGTAGCGGCCGTCCGTATCTTTCATGTATATCACGGCGGGCACGTTATCGAGGACCGCGCGCATGCGCTGTTCGCTTTCCCGAAGCTCCTGGGTAAGACCGAGGCTCATCACCGCCACCAGCGCAAGAAAACCGAATTCCGCGGTATGGGTGAACCGGAACACTCCGTGATTGACAAGCCAGTTGACGAGCACGAACAGAAAAAACAGTCCAAGGGCGGCTGCGAGCGTAACGGCCCTGCGGCGTTCACCGCGCCGGTACTGGGCGATGCAGGCATAAAAGCCGTAGCCGAAAACCGCAAACACCCCCACCCACGCCGCGTTGTGCCACACCCCGCGGCGAAGAACGCGCAGATCCACGATTTGCTCTCCCCACGGCAGCGTGAGATACGAGAGATCGGGAAATTCGACAAACTGGATGCCGTACGGCAGGAGGAGGTTGGCTGCAAGCAAGATGGCAAAAAAGCCGCTCAGGGCAGCGGGCAGAATGCGCGGGCGCAGGCCAGTGTACTCCGCCACAAACCAGGGCAGGAGGCCCAGTATGACCGCTGCGAATGACATCTCCCAGCGCCGCAGGACGACCAGCACCTGCGCGGTATCGGCGCGGTAGGCGCCGGCCTTCGCCACGATGTACAGGGCCACGAAAAGGCACAGCACCGCAAATACCAGATGGTTGGGTGCCGGCGGCCGGTGGAACGCGATCATGCCGTGATGCAGCATCGCGTAAAAACAGATCCCCGACAGGACGTACAGGCCCGGGACGAAGAATTCATTCAACGTTACATCCTCCCCTCTGGCTCAGAAACGGGTCAAGGCGGGCTCATCGCGATCAACACAAGAGTAGCACTCACGGCCATTTTTCCGGGAATTCATCTTACCGTCAGGCCGGCGGTCGCTCAATAATGTACCGCACCTTGATTCCTTGGCATAATGCGGCGCGTGTCGCGAATTCCCGGCCCCGGCAGCCTAGACCAAAGTCCAATTGAGGGTGCAGGGCGCAGTGGCTAGCATTCAACCTGCCGGCACCGGATGCGCACCAGGAAAAGCGGCGTACCTGCGGCAAAATTACGAGGAGAACGATGATGTCAGCAGAAGGTCTGTGGACGGTGCAATTTTCCAGGAGTGAAGAAGAACATGAAGGTATCCAGATCGAGGAACAGATAAACCGTGGTGGTGTCCTGTATCTATCAAACAACCGCCTGTACGGCGGCGGCATCTCCTATTACTTCGTCGGCACTTACAGTGAAAGTGCATCGGGGATCTCCGTCACGGTCAACGCAACGAAATACAACGATATTGTCGCTGGCCCCTTCGGACCTGTTAAAGAGGTGCGGTTGATTTTCAACGGGCGGATTGACGGCAATACCATGACACTCCATGGCAATGTCGAGGATAAACCGAACATGAGGATGTATGTGACTGCTGAAAAGCGTGTTGCCTTGTAGCTCCTGAAATCCGCTTTCCGGCCGGAAAAAGTCAACTGGCATAGCAGGACTACAGTTCAAATCCAGGTTCAAAACCTAAGGTGAGATGATGACAAGACATAGCCCTTTATTTTTTGCGATCGCCGGGGGACTGGTCGTCCCATTCCTGTTCTTTTTCATGGCTGTAAATGGATACGCCCAGGGTGGAATCGGCGCTGGCACCTTTGCCTACCCCACGGCCGGCCAGTCGCCGGAACAGACGCAGCAGGACTCCCTGGCATGCCATAACTGGGCGGTGGCGCAGACCGGTTTTGATCCTACGCGCAACTATGCTCCACAGCCGGTCTACTCTACCGCCCCGCCGCCTCCTTCCAGCGGTTACTTCGGAGCAAGCGAAACAGGGCAAGGCGGCGTGGTGAGGGATGCGGCGGGCGGTGCGGCGCTGGGCGCCATCGGCGGTGCGATTGCCGGAGATGCCGGCGAGGGTGCGGCAATCGGTGCGGCGGCCGGCGCCCTGTTTGGCGGCATAAGACGCAACCAGAGAAGGGCGGAAGAAGACGCCTGGGCGCGACAACAGCAGCAACTGCAGATGCAACAGCAGCAGGCGTATCAACAGCAGGCGAACCTGCGGACCGATGATTATCGCCGGGCCTATGCCGTCTGCATGTCCTCGCGCAATTATGCTGTGCAGTAAATGCACCTGAACAGGAGCGATACAAAATGAGCAAAACATTCTTGTTGCCTCGGATCATATTCCTGGCGGTATTCAGCCTGGCAGGAAATGTCTTTGCAGAACAAACCATCAAATATATGGGCACGGTTTACGCCAGCCCCATGAAACACCTGATGCCGCTTGG
>CAZXGW010000027.1:0-1821 GCA_964640355.1 uncultured Enterobacteriaceae bacterium | reverse complement strand
TCAAATATATGGGCACGGTTTACGCCAGCCCCATGAAACACCTGATGCCGCTTGGTAATGGAGACGGCGTACTAATTACCCAGGCGGCGGGTATTGCCGCGATGTCCGATGCCTCGGGCATGCCGCCGGCCATATTCGCCATTAATTGTGCCGGCATGGGTATAGAAAAACCGGATGAAACCGCGGTCTCGGATTTTTATTGCAACCTGAAAGAAGACGATGAAGACAGTTTTGACATCAAGGGGATAGTCGCCAGCTCGGCGGAAGAAAACAAATTTGACGTCATAGGCGGAAGCGGTAAATGGAAAGGCGCCTCGGGCAAGGGAGCATTTGCCCGTGTTTTTGAATCGGAGGAAGGCAACAAGAATGTATTCGTGGTGGAAATAACAACCCCTTGAGTGCGATTGTTCACTGGATCGTTTTTTTTCCTTTTTTATCACCTTAACCATTAAGGACAATACTTCCATGAAATCAGCCTGCATAATTTACACATGTTTTTTTCTGTGTTACCTGTTCACATCAGCGCCTGCTGGTGCTGAACAAACTTTTGATTCGCCGGCAACCTTCAGGGCTTCAGAGATCCTGCCGCCCGAGCTGGCGAAAGGGCCTAACCACCGGGTGGATGAGGCAGTAGCCAATGACGGTTACCTGAATATGTATACGATCCGTTCTGATTACGGTGACGTGCAGGCCGTATCGACTGCAAAACTGCGGAAATACGTTCATGAGATCAATGCCGTTGCTCGCATGAGGGAAATCCAGGGTTCGGATGAATTCAAGAAGGGGATGGCCGAAAAGGCGGGGGACGTCGTTGAAGGCGCACAGGGCCTGATATCTGATCCCGTTGGCACAGTCTCCAGTACCGTATCAGGCGTCGGGAAACTTTTTTCCAGGGCGGGTGAAAATCTCGTCGGCGGTTCGCGCAGTGAAACCGAGGGCAGCCGCATGGAAAGCCTGTTGGGTTATGCGAAGGCCAAGCGGGATATCGGATATAAATTCGGGGTCGATGTCTATTCCCACAATAAAATCCTCCAGGACGAACTCACCAACCTTGCCGGCGCCAGCGGTACCGGCACGCTGGTCATGAGCGGCCTGTTGATGGCCGTACCCGGTGGAGCCGGGGTGGCGGTTTCCGTGACGGGAGGCACCGAACTGATGGAAAACGTGATGCGCGACCAGGCGCCGGCTGACCTCCGCAAGATGAATCGCGAAAAGCTCGCGGCGATGGGCGTGGACCAGCATGTTGCCGATATTTTCATTGCCAATGGAATATATACCCCCCGTGAACAGACCCAGCTGGTAGCCGCCCTGGATAACATGGCGAACACGGCAAACCGCAGCGAATTTATAAAGTTTGCCACCCTGACCGATAATCCGGACATTGCCTTCTTCCGCCAGCGCCAGGCGCAGATGTACGCCGCGTACAACCGGACCATCGAACCGGTTGACAGTTTTGTCTCGATTGGCGAAATATCGACGGCCAGAACGAAGAGTGGGAAGATCGTATTCAACGTGCCCCTCGACTACCTCATCTGGACAAAGAACATGGCGGCGGTCGCGAGCATCATCACCCAGAATGTCGCCCGGATGGAAGGAATCAGCGGCCGGGAAATCTGGGTGACGGGAACCATGAGCCCGCTGGCCAGCGAGTCGATCAGCAAGATGGGCTGGACCGTTCACGATCAGGCCCAATCGAAACTTTCACTGCCCGAATAGAATCTGCCCCATAAATGGCTTTCAAAATTTCAAGCTGCCGGGCGTCCCGGCGCCTTACACCGCGATGGGCGCCGGGATGGCCGGGTGCGACCGGTAATCGACCAG
>CAZXGW010000026.1:0-14027 GCA_964640355.1 uncultured Enterobacteriaceae bacterium | reverse complement strand
GATACTCCTTTACCGCTTGTTATTATTATGCTTCCTCCCTGTTCTTTTTCTTCTGATCCTGGGTCTCTACAGGCCTGTCTACAAGCTCCACGATGGCCATGGGGGCGTTATCGCCTTCCCGGTAACCGCATTTGAGGATGCGCAGATAGCCGCCCGGGCGGTTTTTGTAGCGCGGCCCCAGCTCATTGAATAATTTAGTCACTGTGCGCCGGTCACGCAAGCGCGAAAAGGCGAGCCGTCTCCCGGCGACAGAATCTTTCCTGGCCATCGTGATCAGGGGTTCGGCCACCCGGCGCAGCTCCTTCGCCTTGGGCAGGGTAGTCGTGATCATCTCGTGCTGCATCAATGACACGGACATGTTGCGGAACATCGCCTTCCGGTGCGCACTGTTCCGGTTCAGTTTTCTTCCACTCTGCTTATGCCGCATCTTGACACCCTGTTTCCATTACACTTTCCACTTTCATGTTTCCACCGCCTACAGCGACGCCGTGTCCTTGTCCTCGTAAAGTCCCGGTGGCGGCCAGTTCTCGAGCCGCATCCCCAGAGACAGCCCCCTGGCTGCCAGCACTTCCTTGATTTCGGTAAGCGATTTCTTACCGAGATTCGGCGTCTTGAGGAGCTCCACCTCGGTGCGCTGAATGAGATCGCCGATGTAATAGATGCTTTCCGCCTTGAGACAGTTGGCCGAGCGCACGGTCAATTCAAGATCGTCCACCGGCCGCAGCAAAATGGGATCAATCTCGGGTTCCTTGCCTGCGGCGGCATGCTCCGCCTCTTCAGCTTCAAGATCCACGAACACGGCAAGCTGGCTCCGCAGGATCCTCGCCGCCTCGCGAACAGCCTCCTCGGGATCGATCGTGCCGTTGGTTTCAATTTCGAGCACCAGCTTGTCCAGGTTGGTACGCTGCTCGACGCGCGCACTCTGCACTTCGTAGGAAACGCGCCGTATCGGGCTGAACGATGCATCCAGTTTCAGGCGTCCAATCGCCTGGTCTTCTTCACTGCCGCCGATGACCACTGGCCTGTAACCGCGCCCGCGCACGATTTTCATGGTCATGTTCAATTCACCGGACTTGGTGAGATTGGCTATCAGGTGATCCGGATTGGCAATCTCGACGTCGTGATCCACCGTAATGTCCCTCGCCCTGACTTCGCCGGGCCCGCTCTTCTTCAGCGTCAGGACCGCCTCGTCCTTGGCGTGCATGCGGATGGCAAGGCCCTTCAGATTAAGCAGGATGTCGGTGACATCCTCCTGCACGCCCTCGATCGTGGTGTATTCATGCAGGACGTTCGCGATTTCCGCCTCGACGACCGCGCAGCCGGGCATGGATGACAACAGGACACGGCGCAAGGCGTTGCCAAGGGTGTGGCCGAATCCCCTGTCAAGCGGTTCGATGGTGATCCTGGCGCGGTATTCATTTACAGGTTCAACATCAACCCGCCGTGGTTTCAACAATTCACTGAATGCGACTGACATGCGTTTTGTTCCTCTCTGGATCTGCCTACTTGGAATAAAGTTCTACAACGAGCTGTTCATTGATATCCGGCGGCAAATCCCTGCGCTCGGGAACGGTTTTGAATACACCCTCCATTTTCTTGGCGTTCACCTCGACCCACTCCGGGAAACCGTACTGTTCCGCTATGGTCAGCGCATCCTGGATGCGCACCTGCTTCCTGCACTTCTCCCGGATTGCGATTACATCGTCCGGGCTTACCTGATAGGAGGAGATATTGACCGTTTTGCCGTTGACCATGACGGCCTTGTGACTGACGAGCTGGCGCGCCTCATTGCGGGTCGTGCCGAATCCCATGCGGTATACGACGTTGTCGAGGCGGCATTCGAGAAGCTTCAGCAGGTTTTCTCCCGTTGACCCTTTCAGCCGCGCAGCTTCACGATAATAATTCTGGAACTGCTTCTCGAGGACGCCGTAGATACGGCGCAGCTTCTGTTTTTCCCGCAACTGCACCGCGTAGTCGGATAACCGTTTCGTGCGTGCCCCCTGCTCCCCCGGGGGCTTGTCGATCTGGCACTTGGATTCAAGCGGGCGGGCGCGGCTTTTCAGCAGCAGATCGGCGCCTTCGCGCCGGCTCAGTTTACACTTGGGTCCCAGATATCGTGCCATCGTAATGCTCCGGATTCAGACGCGCCGCCGCTTTGGCGGCCGGCAGCCGTTGTGGGGAATAGGTGTGACATCGGTAATATTGGTGATCCTGAAACCCGCGGCATTCAGCGCACGCACGGCGGATTCACGGCCCGGTCCCGGCCCCTTGATGAACACTTCCAGATTCTTTATGCCGAATTCCTGCGCCACCTGGCCGGCCTTCTGGGATGCAACCTGCGCGGCAAACGGGGTGCTTTTGCGCGAACCCCGGAATCCGCTGCCGCCCGCCGTGGCCCATACCAGGGAATTTCCCTGGCGGTCCGTGATCGTGATAATCGTGTTGTTGAAGGAAGCGTGAATATGGGCAATGCCGTCTACAACGGTCCGCCTGGTGCGCTTCTTCCGTCCGGTTACTTTCGCCATGCCCTGGTATCCTGTTCCATAAATAACGTTCGAAATTCAGGCCTGCCGGGCAGCCTGATTAATGAAAGATCGTCGCAGGTCACCACGCTAACCCTTCGTTATCCTGCTTTTTATGCTCCGGCGCGGCCCCTTGCGCGTACGGGCGTTGGTCTGGGTGCGCTGACCGCGCACCGGCAGGCCGCGTCTGTGGCGGATCCCGCGATAACAGCCAAGATCCTGCAGGCGTTTGATGTTCATGGTAACTTCCCGGCGAAGATCGCCTTCAAGGTTAAATTCACCGGTGAGGCCGCGAAGTTTGTCCAGGTCCTCTTCCGTCAGCTCCCTGACCTTCGTGTGCCCGGGCAGCCCGGCCGCCGCGCAGATCAGACGCGCGCGCGTGGGCCCTATGCCGTAGATGTAGGTCAAGGCGATACTCAGGTGTTTGTTATCCGGTATGTTAACGCCCGCTATTCTGGCCATCTCTCGAATACTCCTTCAGATCCGCCCGGGACTATCCCTGGCGCTGCTTGTGCCTGGGATCGGTGCAGATAACGCGGACTGCGCCCCTGCGCCTGATGATTCGGCAGTTCCTGCACATTTTCTTGACTGATGCCCTGACTTTCATTTTCCGTACCTCGCCGTTTTCCCGCCCGCTAGACCCTTCTGCCGTGGCTTTTCAGATTGGCCTTCTTCAGCAACCCTTCATACTGATGGGTCATCAGGTGGGCCTGAAGCTGCGACATGAAATCCATCACGACCACGACAATAATCAGCAGTGACGTCCCGCCAAAGTAAAACGGTACGTTGAACTTCAGGATCAAAAACTCGGGCAACAGGCAGACAAACGTGATGTAGACGGCGCCCGCCATCGTCAGCTTGGTGAGCACCCCGTCGAAATACTGGGCGGTCTGCTCGCCCGGACGCATGCCCGGCACAAACGCGCCTGACTTTTTCAGATTCTCCGCCGTTTCCCTCGGGTCGAAGACCACCGCCGTATAGAAAAAGCAGAAGAAAATGATGAAGGCCGCGTATAACAGCACGTAGACCGGCTGTCCCGGGGACAATGCGGTTGCCATGTCCTGCAGCCAACGCATCCCCTCGCCCTGGCTGAACCAGCTGGCGAGCGTGGCGGGAAAGAGGATTATGCTGGAAGCAAAAATCGGCGGAATAACGCCGGACATGTTCAGCTTCAGCGGCAGGTGGCTGGACTGGCCCGCATAGAGCTTGCGCCCGATCTGGCGCTTGGCATAGTTGACGGTAATGCGCCGCTGCCCCCTCTCCACGAACACCACGAAGCCGGTAATCACGACCGCCAGGACAAAAAGGGCGAGGACGGCGAACAGGTGCATTTCACCGGTGCGTGACAATTCCAGCGTGCCCCCCACGGCGGCGGGTAGGCCGGCAACGATGCCGGCAAAAATGATCAGGGAAATGCCGTTCCCAACGCCCCGCTCGGTGATCTGCTCACCAAGCCACATCAGAAACATTGTGCCCGTCACCAGGGATACAACCGCGGTCAGTTTGAATCCGATGCCGGGATTCAACACGACGTTCTGGCCTTCCAGCGCGATGGCAACGCCGAAGGCCTGGAAGGTCGCGAGCAGCACGGTGCCATAGCGGGTGTACTGCGTGATCTTGCGCCGGCCGATCTCACCCTCCTTGCGCAACTGCTTCAGCCTGGGGTCGATAAACGACAGCAACTGCATGATGATGGATGCCGAGATATAGGGCATGATACCGAGCGCGACAATGGACAGGCGCCCCAGCGCTCCGCCGGAAAACATGTTAAACATGTCGAGTATGGTGCCGCTCTGGCGATTGAACAGGTCGGCCAAGGCGCCGGGATCGATGCCGGGCACGGGGATATGCGTGCATATCCTGAAGATGAACAGGGCGAACAGGACAAACAGGAGCCGCTGGCGCAGTTCCTTGAGCTTGCCAAGGCCCGCCAGGCCGCCCGGTATGGCCGGACTTGCAGCAGTCATTTACCTTTTCCCTCCACAACCATGCCGCCAAGGGACTCGATGGCCGCACGGGCGTTTTTCGTCAATCCAAGATTTTGGATTTTAACAGCCTTTTTAAGTTCACCCGATGCGATGATCTTCGCCCGCCTGGTGCTTCTCGATACAATATTCGCCTTCTTCAGCGCGGCGAGATCGATCGTATCGACGTCAAGTCGCGCCAGTTCATCAAGACGCACTTCGGCCGTCACCTTGCCCAGTCTCGATCTGAAGCCATGTTTCGGCAGCCGCCGTTGGAGGGGCATCTGCCCGCCTTCGAATCCGACCTTGTGAAACCCGCCGGCGCGGGACTTCTGGCCCTTGTGGCCACGCCCGGCTGTCTTGCCGAGACCGCAACCGATGCCACGGCCAACGCGCACTCGCCTTCTCTTCGAACCCGCCTTCGGCTTCAAGGTATTCAATCTCATCTCAGGCTTCCTCCACTTCCAGCAGATAGGCCACCTTGCCAATCATCCCGCGGTTTTCCGGCGTATCTTCCACCACGACGGTATGACCGGTGTGGCGCAGGCCCAGCCCCGCTACACACGCCTTGTGATCGGCGAGGCGGCGGTTGGTGCTGTGTTTGAGCGTCACCTTGAGCTGCTTGTCCTGTTTGCCTGTTCCGGCCCTGTTCATTCAAGCAGCTCCTCTACCTTCTTGCCGCGCTTGGCAGCGATATATTCCGGTGAAGCCATGGCCTGCAACCCCTTTATCGTGGCGCGCACCACGTTGATTGGATTGGTGGAGCCGAATGACTTGGCCAGCACGTTATGCACGCCCAGCACCTCAAAGACGGCGCGCATGGGTCCACCGGCGATGATCCCCGTGCCTTCCGAGGCCGGCTGCATATACACGTGCGCCGCGCCATGCTGCGCGGTAATCGTGTAATGCAAGGTGCCCTCCTTCAGGGGCACCGTGATCATGCTCCGCCTGGCTTCCTCCATCGCCTTCTGGATGGCGACGGGCACTTCGCGGGCCTTGCCGCGGCCGAACCCGACCCGGCCGTTGCCGTCACCCACGACGGTCAACGCCGCGAAACCGAATTGCCTTCCGCCTTTCACGACCTTGGCGACGCGGTTAACTGCCACCAGTTTTTCTAGAAGGTCCTCGTTGCCCGTAATTGAATCGGTCGCCGCCATGACAGGTACCCCTAAAATTCCATGCCGTTTTCACGCGCGGCCTCGGCCAGCGCCTTGATTCGGCCGTGATATTTGAAACCGGAACGGTCAAAGGCAACCCGCGTGACGCCTGCTTTCTTCGCCCGCTCGGCGAGCACCTTGCCGACAACGATGGCGGCGCCAATGTTGCCGCCGTAATTAACCATCTGCCTCACTTCCTTGTCCAGCGTCGAGACACTGGTCAGGACCTTTGAACCATCCGGCGAAATAACCTGCGCATAGACATGCTTCGGCGTCTTATGCACACACAGGCGGCTATGGCCGCTCTGCCTGATCCTGATGCGGGCCTTCCGCGCGCGCCGTATTCTTGCCGTTTTCTTGTCCATATCAGGTTTTCTTGGCCTCCTTGCGCAGTATCTTTTCATTCAGGTATTTAACGCCCTTCCCCTTGTACGGCTCCGGCGGACGGTAGTGCCGTATGAGGGCCGCCACCTGCCCGACTTTCTGTTTATCGATTCCCCGGATGACGATCTCCGTCTGGCTCGGCGTCTCAATCGTAATGCCGTCGGGTATTCGGAAGGTAACGGGATGCGAAAAACCCAGAGTGAGGTTGAGCACATCACCCTGGACCTGCGCCCGATAACCCACGCCGGTAATTTCCAGCCTGCGCTCGTAACCCTCGTCAACGCCGGTAATAATATTCTGGATCAGGGCGCGGGTCGTGCCCGACATGGCCCGGGCAAATTTCGAATTGCCCTTCGCCTCCAGTCTCAGCAGATTATCCTCCCGCCGCACGGTGACCAGTGGGTGAGTTTTGTGCATCAACTCGCCCTTCTGCCCGCTGGCGACGAGGATATCGCCGCTGATGCTGACGTCAACGCCGGCAGGTATCGGAACGGGATTGTTGGCTATCCTGGACATTTCACCGCCTTATCACGCCACGACGCAGAGTATTTCGCCGCCGATCCCGAGGGCGCGCGCCTTTTTATCAGTCATAACACCCCTGGATGTCGAAACGATGGTGGTACCGTAACCCCCTTTGATTTCCGGTAAATCATTACTCGAACCATACCTGCGCAGGCCGGGCTTGCTCACCCGCTGCAGCAGCTCGATTACCGGCCTGCCTTCAAAGTACTTGAGCGTTATGCACAGTACCTGACGGCTGCCGTCCGTTTCCACGCGGTAGTCGGCAATGTATCCTTCCTGCCTGAGGATGTCCGCTATCGCCACCTTGAGCTTCGACGAGGGCATGCGAGCCTCGGCCTTCGCCCGCGCCAGGCTGTTGCGTATCCGGCATAACATATCTGCAATGGGATCCTGGATGGTCATAAATTCAGTGCAAAGTTAAAAGTGTAAAGTTAAAAGCACATTCAAATATTTCTCTCCGGCATAAAGTTGAACTGGACTTGCACAGGTCAAAGCCTTCCCTTTTCACTTTAAACTTTATGCGTTTCACTGCCTTACCAACTCGCCTTCACGAGGCCTGGAATATCCCCCCGCATGGCGGCCTCGCGCAGCTTGTTGCGCCCCAGGCCGAATTTGCGATAAAAACCGTGCGGTCGTCCTGTCAGGTTGCAGCGGTTGCGTACCCGTATCGGGCTCGAATTGCGCGGGAGCATGTTCAGCCTTTCACGCGCCTCCCGTCGTTGTTCCTCGCTGAGTGACTTGTCCATTACCTTCGCCTTGAGACCCGCCCGCTTGGCGGCGTACTTCCTGACCAGCCGCATTCGCTTGACTTCCCGGTTTACCATGGACTTCTTGGCCATAACGAATACCCTTAACTGCGCAGTGGAAATTTAAAAGCCGCCAAGAGGGCGTGCGCCTCTTCATCCGTCCTGGCCGTCGTCGTGATCGTGATGTCAAGGCCGCGCAGCATGTCGATCTTGTCGTAATCTATTTCCGGGAAAATTATCTGCTCTTTCACGCCAATGCTGTAATTGCCCCTCCCGTCAAACGAGCGCGGGCTGAATCCGCGGAAATCCCGGATTCTCGGGATGGCGATTGAAATTAGCCTGTCCAGGAATTCATACATGCGTTCCCGCCTCAACGTCACCTTGCAGCCAACCGGCCAGCCTTCGCGCACCTTGAAATTTGCCACCGATTTCCGCGCATACGTCACCACCGGCTTCTGTCCGCTGATCCTGCTCATGTCCTCTACCGCGCGGTCAATGACCTTCTTGTCGGCCACGGCCTCGCCCAGCCCCATGTTCAGGGTTATTTTCCTGATTCGCGGCACTTGCATGACCGTCCTGTAGCCGAATTGCTCGGACAACAGGGGGATCACCGTGGTTTTGTAGTATTCCTGCAATCTGCTCATATCAGTACAAAGGTGAAAGTATAAAGTTCAAAGATTTTCATCAACCTTACATGGCAAATAAGTCTGATAGGAATTGCCTTCTGCATTTTCCTTATACTTTTCACTTTAACCTTTTAACTCAAGATTCAAACATCAACGACTTCATTGTTCGATTTGAAATATCGTACTTTCCTGCCATCTTCGAGACTTTTGAAACCCACGCGATCCGGTTTCCCCGCCACCGAATTCCACAGGGCGACATTCGAGATATGCAGGGGGGCTTCCTTTTCTATGATGCCGCCCGCGGCGCCCCGCATGGGGTTGCCCTTGGTATGCCGCTTGACCATATTCACGTTTTCCACGATTACCTTGTCCTCCTTGTGCAGGACATTCAATACGATCCCCCGCTTGCCCTTGTCCTTCCCGGCCAGCACCACGACTTCGTCGCCCTTCCTGATCCTGTGCATGATCACAGGACCTCGGGCGCAAGGGATACGATCTTCATGAATTCGGCACCGCGCAGCTCGCGGGTCACCGGGCCGAAAATACGGGTGCCGATGGGTTGAAGCTGGTTGTTAAGCAGCACGGCGGCATTGCTGTCAAAACGGATGAGTGAACCGTCCGGCCGCCTCACGCCCTTCCGGGTGCGTACAACGACTGCGTTATACATCTCTCCTTTTTTAACCTTGCCGCGCGGGATCGCCTCCTTGACGCTGACCTTAATCACGTCGCCCACATTGGCATAGCGCCGCCTCGACCCGCCCAGAACCTTCACGCACATGAGCCGGCGTGCGCCGCTGTTGTCGGCGGCGTCAAGGATTGTCTGCATCTGTATCATACGCCCGCTCCAATTCTCCCGTAGCGCCCGCCGCCTCCGGCTGAACTTCCTGTGACCTGCTGATGATCTTCTGCAATCGCCATGATTTTCTTCTGGATATCGGCCGTGAAGACTCAATCATGACGATATCACCCTCGTTGCATTCGTTGTTCGCGTCATGGGCAAGCAGTTTCGTGGATCGCCGCATGTATTTTCCATACAGGGGATGCTTGACCGTTCGCTCGATCAGGACCGCGATGGTTTTGTCCATCTTGTTGCTTACCACGCAACCGGTAAGCGTCTTCGGTTGTTTCTTCGTATCCTGCATCAGTTTTTAACCGCGTTGATTTTCGCCTGTATCGTCTTCACCCTGGCAATATCGCGCCGCACCCTTTTCATCTCGCTGGGCCTGGCCAGCTGGCCGGATCCCTTCTGCATGCGCAGATTGAACTGCTCCCGCAGCAGTTCCTGCAACAGGGTATCCAGCTCCTCCGACTTTTTTTTCCTCAACTCCGCCGCGTTCATTACATGAAAGACCTCGTGACAAAGGCGGTCTTTACCGACAGCTTTGCGGATGCCCGGCGAAAGGCCTCACGCGCCATTTCTTCGGGCACGCCTTCAATCTCGTACAGCATCCTGCCGGGCTGGATCAGCGCGACCCAGTATTCGACATTCCCCTTGCCTCCGCCCATCCGCACCTCGAGAGGTTTCCGGCTCACGGGTTTATCCGGGAAGATGCGTATCCAAACCTTTCCGCCGCGCTTGACCTCGTGGGTGATCGCCCGGCGCGCCGCCTCAATCTGGCGGGCGGTAATCCGGCCATGGGTAATCGCCTTCAGGCCGTATTCCCCGAAGCTTACCCTGTTACCGACCGTGGCCATGCCCCTGTTCCGGCCTTTGCTCTGTTTCCTGAATTTCGATTTCTTGGGCTGCAGCATGACGATCCCCGTTAACCGGCCTGAACAGGTTCAGCGCCCGAAGACTCTCCGCCTTCCCGCTCCCCGGGCCTGAATACCTCACCCTTGAAGATCCAGACCTTTATGCCGATAACGCCGTAGGTGGTATAGGCTTCGGCAAATCCGTAATCGATATCGGCCCGCAACGTATGCAGCGGCACCCGGCCTTCACGATACCATTCGGAACGGGCTATCTCGGCGCCGTTCAGCCGGCCGCTGACATTGATCTTGATGCCCAGCGCCCCAAGGCGCATGGTGTTGGTAACGGCGCGTTTCATCGCGCGGCGGAACATGATGCGCCGTTCAATCTGCTGCGCCACGCTTTCGGCGACTAGATAGGCATCGAGCTCCGGCTTGCGGATTTCCTCGACGCTGACCGTTGCGGGGACGCCCATCATGGCGGAAATCGCCATGCGCAGGCGATCTATATCTTCGCCCTTCTTGCCGATAACGATGCCCGGCCTCGCCGTATGAATGACGACCCTGGCGTTGCCGGCGGGACGCTCAATCTGTATCCGGCTTACCGAGGCGTTTGCCAGTTTCTTGCGCAGATAGTCGCGCACCTGCAAATCCATGTTCAGGTACTCGGCGTAATTTTTCGAACCGGCATACCACGTCGATGACCAGTCCTTGATAATGCCAAGCCGCATGCCTATGGGATGTACCTTTTGACCCATCAGTGTCTCACTCTTCCTGTTCGGTGACTGTTATGGTTATATGACTTGTTCTCTTCAATATCCTGTCTGCGCGACCGCGTGCCCTGGGCATCATGCGCTTGAGCACGGCCCCCTGGTCAACGCGTATTGATTCAATTTTCAGTGAATCGATATCCGCGCCGTCGTTATGCTCGGCGTTCGCTATCGCTGATTCCAGAAGTTTTTTAATCACAGCCGCTCCCTTCTTGTTACTGAAGGTGAGGATATCAAGGGCGCGGTCCACCGGCAGGCCGCGGATCAGGTCCGCCACAAGACGGACCTTCTGCGGCGACGTCCTCGTGTACCTCAATGTTGCGCTCGTGCCCATCAGTCAGTTTTTGCGACTTTCTTGTCCGCGGAGTGACCGCGGAAGATGCGGGTGGCGGCAAACTCGCCCAATTTGTGACCCACCATGTTTTCAGTGATAAAAACGGGCACGTGATCCTTTCCGTTATGGACGCCGATCGTCAGCCCCACCATATCGGGAATGATCATTGACCGCCGCGACCACGTCTTGATCGGCCGTTTGTCGTTTTTTTCACGGGCAAGCTGAACTTTCTTCATCAGGTGATGATCCACAAATGGACCCTTTTTGACAGAACGCGGCATATCGGTTTCCGCTACTTGGTGCGCCGGCGCACGATAAATACATCGGAGCGCTTGTTTCTGCGCGTCTTGTAGCCCTTCGTCGGCACACCCCACGGCGTGCAGGGATGGCGCCCGCCGGAGGTGCGGCCCTCGCCGCCACCGTGCGGGTGGTCCACGGGGTTCATGGCCACGCCGCGGACCGTTGGCCGGACGCCCCGCCAGCGCCTTGCCCCCGCCTTGCCCAGGGCCTCAAGCGAGTGCTCGTCGTTACCCACTTCGCCGATGGTCGCACGGCACTCCGAGAGCACCTTGCGCATTTCACCGGAACGCAGGCGAAGGGTGGAATGCTGGCCCTCGCGGGCCACAAGTTGCACACCGGTTCCGGCGCTGCGTGCGATCTGCGCGCCCTTGCCGGGTTTCATTTCAACGCAATGCACCGTCGTTCCAAGCGGTATGTTGCGTAATGGCAGGCAATTGCCGGCCCGGATGGGCGCGTCGGGACCCGACATCAGCTCGCCCCCCTGCGACACGCCTTTCGGCGCGATGACGTAACGGCGTTCCCCGTCGGCATACAGCAGCAGGGCAATATGGGCGGACCGGTTAGGATCGTATTCAATCCGCTCCACCCTGGCCGGAATGCTGTCCTTGTCGCGCCTGAAATCGATGATCCGGTACCGCTGCTTGGCGCCACCACCGCGGTGACGCACGGTTATGCGGCCGCGATTGTTGCGGCCGGAATTCTTGCTCTGTTTCTCCAGCAGGGGTTCATACGGGCCGCCTTTGTGCAGACCGGGCGTGATCACCCTTAACTGCGACCTGCGGCCGGGTGAAGTCGGTTTTGGCTTGATGATCGGCATAGGCTGTTACGGGCGCAGTATCACTGGGCTCCCATGAAATCGATATCAAACCCCGGCTTCAATTTCACGTAAGCCTTCTTCCAGGTCGCGCGGCGTCCGGGGTGCTGCTTGAAAATCTTGCGCTTCCCGCTCATGTTGCATACCTGCACGGATTCCACCTTGACCTCAAACATCAGTTCCACGGCACGCTTGATCTGCGGCTTGCTTGCGCGCCTCGCGACCCGGAACACGAACTGCCTGTGCTTGTCGCCCAGCCGGGTGCTTTTTTCCGTAACGCGCGGTTCAAGCAGGACAGTCATCAACTGGTTCCGGTTCACGACAGCCATGCCTCCACCTTTTCAACCGCACCCCGCGTCATCACGACCTTGTCAAAGCCAATCAACTGGCAGGGATTGATCTCCTTTGTGTCGATGACCGCGACCCGGGGGGCGTTTCTCGAGGCCAGAAAAAGATTTTCCGTGATCTCATCGGTAATGATCAGCACCTGCTCGAGCTCCATGGCGTCGAGCTTCTCTACAAACAGTCGGGTCCTGGGCTGATCCAGTTTCAATTCTTCGATCACCACCAGCCGGTCACTTCTCGCAAGCTCCGACAGGATCGATCGCATGGCGCTGCGATACATTTTCCTGTTCACCTTCTGGGAATGGTCGCGCGGCCTGGCGGCAAAGGTGACACCGCCGCCCCGCCACAGCGGACTGCGTATCGTGCCGGCGCGCGCCCGCCCGAGACCCTTCTGCCGCCACGGCTTGCGTCCCCCGCCCCTGACTTCAGAACGGCTTTTCTGCGCACGGGTGCCGGCACGGGCGCCAGCAAGATAGGCGGTAAGCACCTGGTGAATCAGCGCCTCGTTATAAGCGGCCGCAAACACGCTGTCAGCGACCTTCAACTTGCCCGCAGATTTCTTTCCCGCCTTGTGCAATTTGAGTTCCATATTCACCGCTCAGCCCCTGCCCTTTGCCGCCGGTTTGACCAGGACCCGTCCGCCTTTTGCGCCCGGCACGGAGCCCCTGACCAGCAGGAGATTTCTTTCACTGTCGATCCGCATTATTTCGAGGTTCGGCGCCGTACACCGGGCATTGCCGAGATGGCCGGCCATCCGCTTCCCCCTGAATACCTTGCCCGGGCTCTGGTTCTGCCCGATCGATCCGGCCGAGCGATGCGACAGGGAATTGCCGTGGGACATGCTGCCCATCCGGAAATGATGGCGCTTGACGGCGCCGGCAAATCCCTTGCCTATGGTCGTACCGGCAACATCCACCTTCTGCCCGCTCTTGAAAATATCAACCCTTATTACACTCCCAGGGCGCAGGTCCCCACCCTCGCCCTCGCTCAGCCTGAATTCCAGCAGCCCTTCTCCCGCCTCAATATCCGCCCGGGCAAACACACCGGCAAGCGCCTTGTTCAGGCGGGCGGGTTTCCTGCTGCCCCAGGCTACCTGCACGGCGCGAGTGCCCTCGCGATCCCCGCCGGTCAGCCGCAAGACCCGGTTGGGACTTGCCTCGATGACCGTCACGGGAATGGATTCCCCGTCCTCCGTGAAGAGGCGGGTCATGCCCCGTTTTCTGCCGACTATACCCAGTGTCATGATGATTAGCCCGTCAGTTTCGTGTCATTGGCCGGTTTATGCTTCGTTCTGCGCAACGTCAACTCACCTTGATCTGCACTTCAACACCCGCGGCCAGATCCAGCTTCATCAGGGCATCCACCGTCTTGTCCGTCGGGTTGACGATATCCAACAGGCGCTTGTGGGTGCGTATTTCATATTGATCACGGGCATCCTTGTTGACATGCGGTGATATAAGCACGGTAAACCGTTCCTTTTTGGTCGGCAGCGGGATGGGGCCCTTCACCTGCGCGCCGGTACGGCGTGCGGTCTCCACGATCTCCCGCGTCGACTGATCGATCAGGCGGTGATCGAAGGCCTTTAACCTGATGCGTATTATCTGTTGCGCTGCCATAATATGATTCAAGTTAAAAGTGAAAAGTTAAAAGTAAAAAGAACGATGGTAACTGCGGATCTGCTACCAAATCTATTGCTCCTCACTTTCATTCTGTTCTTCACCATTAACCTGCCTCTTATCACTTTCTGCTTTATACTTTTCACTTTTCACTGTTTCCAAAATCACTCGATGATTTTGGAAACCACCCCGGCCCCGACCGTCCGCCCGCCCTCGCGGATCGCAAAGCGCAGGCCCT
>CAZXGW010000025.1:4579-14232 GCA_964640355.1 uncultured Enterobacteriaceae bacterium | reverse complement strand
AGATAACGCCAAGATGCAAACCCAGAAAAAATTCAAACCCATGTACAGCTTCGAGTTCTTCCCGCCGAAGACGCCGGAGGCCGTCGGCAAGCTGCAGATGACCCAGGAGCGCCTGGCGAAACTGCATCCGGATTTCTTCTCCGTGACTTTCGGCGCCGGCGGCAGCACGCGGGTGCGCACCTTCGAGACGGTACAGGACATTCTGGAGAAGACCGGCATCGAGGCCGCGCCGCACATCTCCTGCATCGGCCAGATGACGAGCGAGATCCGGGAGGTGCTCGAGACCTACATGGCGGCGGGTATCCGGCGGATCGTGGCCCTGCGCGGCGACATCCCCTCCGGGCTGGCCGGTTCGCACGGCCAGTTGCGCTATGCCAGCGAGCTGGTGGAGTTCATCCGCCAGGAAACCGGCGATCATTTTCACGTCGAGGTCGCGGCCTACCCGGAATTCCACCCGCAGGCGCCGAGCGCGACCCGGGACATTGAAAACTTCAAGTGCAAGATCGACGCCGGCGCGGACAGTGCCATCACCCAGTATTTCTACAACCCGGACGCCTACTACCGGTTCGTCGATGATTGCGAAAAGCTCGGCATCGACGTGGCGATCGTCCCCGGGATCATGCCCATCATCAACTGCACGCAGCTCGTGCGCTTTTCCGAGTCCTGCGGCGCCGAGATCCCGCGGTGGATATTGAAGCGCCTCCAGGAATTCGGCGATGACCGGCGGGCCATCCGCGAATTCGGCGTGGACGTCACCACGGCGCTGTGTGAAGATCTGCTGGCGCAGGACGCGCCCGGCCTGCACATCTACACCATGAACCAGGCGGAGGCGTCGGAGGCGATCTGGAAAAACCTGGGCCTCGACAAGCGGCTGGAAAAGAAAAAGGCATCCGCAGGATAACCGGCCCCCGGGAGATCCCGGGCTGACAGGGAAAGCGGTACGCGAAGGAGCGCATCATGCTGGAACAGACCATCACGGCAAGGAAGCCGGACACCGGCGATCACCCTCAGTCTTATGGCATCATTGCGCAGGCCCAGCCGGCACCCCCACCACCTCAACTCCTCGGTGAAAGTTCACTGATACAGGCGCTGCGTCTTCAGGTGGCGCAATTTGCCCGCAGCTCACACCCGGTGCTGATTGAAGGTGAGACCGGTACCGGCAAGGAACTTGTGGCCGTTGACCTGCACGCGCAATCCCCGCGCGCCCATGCACCGTTTCTCGCAATCAACTGCGCCTCGTTGTGCGCGGACCTTCTGGAAACCCAGTTGTTCGGCCACGCGCGCGGTGTGTTTACCGGCGCTGTAACCAGCCGTGCCGGGTTTTTTGAAGCAGCGGGTGAGGGTGGCCTGTTTCTCGATGAAATCGGCGAGCTGCCGCTCGGGCTACAATCGAAACTCCTGCGCGTCCTCGAAAGCGGTGAATATTACCGCTTGGGCGAGACGCGGCCCAGGACCTCGCGGTCCAGGATCATCGCCTCCACCAACCGGCCACTGGGCCAGGCCGTCCGCCGCGGCGAATTCCGCGAGGACCTGTATCACCGGCTCGGTGTGCTGGTGATAGCCGTGCCACCTTTGCGCGAGCGCGGTGAGGATTGCCTGTTGCTGCTCGATCACTTCCGGAAGGTGCATTTTCCGGACGTTGATCCGTTTGCGCTGGATGAGGGGGCGCGACGGCTGTTAAAGGACTACCGTTTTCCCGGCAACGTCAGGGAACTGCGCAATCTCGCCATAAGGCTCGGTGCCAGGATTCCCGGCAAGACGATCACCGCGGCCGAACTCGGTGCGGAACTTGACGGTCAACTCCTTTCGACCGGCGACGCTGGCGCTGACAGGCTGCAGGAGGAAGCGCGCTGTGATCTGCTGAAGGGAAATTTCTGCCTGGAGGGGGCGTTGCGCGAATACGAAAAACTCCATATCAAGGCAGCACTCGAGATCAGCCGCGGCAACCTGAGCCGCGCCGCGCGCCTTCTGGGGATCAACCGCACCACCCTTTATTACCGGCTCGCGCGCCTGTCAGTCGAGTAAAAAGTGTCAAGTACAAAGGTTAAAGCGGCCGATGACATATGAATAATCGTCATCAAATACCACCGATCCCTTATTTATTACAATCAACTACCCCATACAGGGAGTGTGGTTCGTATCTCATATCTGGCACTATGTACTCAGTCCTCAGTACTCAGCACTCAGTCCTCCCCCTGAATTAAAGATTGATAATTTGTAACGCGCCGATTGTATGGTAAGCTTGATTTATTCCCCGTATCACTTGCTCACCGGGGGAAACGGACTTCACGATGTGGAAAAGGATTTTCATCGGTGGACTGGTCTCGCTTCTGCCGGCCTGCTCGGCATTTGAACCCCGATCGTTTGATCCCTCCCCGGCCCATATAAAACCGGATCAGCTTCCCGGCGGCGAAATCCCCGCTCTGGTGCCGCAGGCCCCGATACTTCCCGAGCCGGTGCCCCCGGAGGCCCCCGAGACATACACCGTCGTGGTGAATGAAGTTCCGGTCAAGGAACTACTGTTTGCGCTCGCGCGCGATGCGCAGGTCAACGTGGATATCGATCCGGAAATCCAGGGGGTGGTCACGCTCAATGCCGTAGATGAGACTTTTCCCGCCATCCTCGATCGCATCGCCGGCCAGGTTGATCTGCGTTATGAGTTCCGGGGCGATACCCTGGTCATCCAGCCGGATCGGCCCTTCTTCCGCATTTACAAGATCAACTATGTCAACATGGCGCGCGATACGCGCAGTGCCATAACCATTGCTACACAGATCGCCACGACAGGCAGCGGCACGGAGGGCGGTGGTGGCGCCTCCGCCGGCAACACGGGCAACAACAATTCAACCACGGACGTCCAGAGCGCCACCAGCAACCGGTTCTGGGAAACGCTGGTCGGCAACGTCAGCGCCATTCTCGGCGAAGAGCCGGCTTTCGCGGCCGGCCAGGGCGCGGGATCCCTCACAACGGGCAATGTAATAGCCAGCCCGGAGACCGGCATCCTTTCGGTCATGGCCAGTCAGCGGCAGCACGAGCAGATCCAGCACCTCCTCGATAATATCCTGGTGAGCGCCAACCGGCAGGTGCTGATCCAGGCGACGATCGTCGAGGTGTCATTGAGTGATCAGTACCAGGCCGGCATCGACTGGTCATTCCTGAACAGTTCAGCCGGTATCGACATTATTTCCACAACGCTCATAGGCGTGCCGGTCGGAACGCTCAGCTCGCTGGTGCTGGATTATGAAGATGTCGGGCTCGCGGATGAAGATTCGCTCAGCGTCACCATCAAGCTGCTGGATGAGTTCGGTGACATCCGGGTGCTGTCCAGCCCGCAGCTCATGGTCCTGAACAACCAGACGGCGATCCTCAAGGTCGTGGACAACGTCATTTATTTCGAGGTTGACCAGGAAATATCGGCGGGGGCGCTCGGCGCGCAACCTGTCGTCGCCACCAATACCACTGCCCGGACCATCCCCGTCGGCATCGTCATGAGCGTGACGCCGCAGATCAACGAAAACGATTCGATCATTCTCAACGTCCGGCCGACCATCTCGCGTGTGAACCGGTTTGTGAACGACCCCAATCCCGCGCTGACCATCAGCAATCCGATACCCGAGATCCAGGTCCGCGAGATGGAATCCCTGTTGAGGCTGAACAGCGGCCAAACGGCGGTGCTCGGCGGTTTGATGCAGGACGAGGTCAGGGACAGCACGAACGGTATACCCGGTTTGTCAAAATTGCCCGGCGTGGGCCGGGCGTTTGCAACCCGGACCCGGGAATTTTTCAAGACCGAACTCGTGATCTTCCTGCGCACGACCATTGTGCGAAATCCGGGCATTGATGGCGATTTGCGGGACTACCGGACATTGCTTGAACAGTCGCGGACGGGGGGACGATAGACCGTGAGCCTGTGGACTGGCGGAAAGATAAAAGGGGAGGAAGAAAAGAAGACGCCGGGACAGCAACCGGCACAGGCGCTTGCCTTGCTGGAGATCCCGCAGGAAACAGAATCCGCGGAATTGCCTGTTGAGATGATCGCGCCTGATTGCGATGCCGATTTTGCCTGCGCCGTCTCGGAACCAATGAAGCTTTGGCCGCATGATTCGGAAACAGATCCAACCCGGGATGTGGGTTATCAACCACGGCCGGTTACGGCGGAGACTGTGTTTGGCAGCGTCTCTGCTGTGCCGGCGTCCCGGCGATTTTTCAGGTGGCTGTTGGTGCCGGGTTTGTGTACCGCCATGATCGCCGTAGTCTGTGTCATTTATTACCACAGCGCCAAACCGCCCGCGCGTCCGGCATTTTTGCCGATCGCCATGGCGGATGGCGTGAATGCATTGCGTTCATCGGCGCCGGAGGAATTACCGGGGCAAGTTCCGGCTGGCACCGTCAGCGAGGCGTTAAGCCCTGAATTCACCGGAACGGATGCGGCCGGGGATAGCGGCGGAACGCCGCTTTCCGTAATTGATCCCGATGCCCGTGACCCCGGACAGGTCGATGTTCCTGCGGCCAGCGAGCTTCCGGCCACGGCAGAAAAACCGACCGCCAACGCCGCGGGGGATGCAGGCGGCCGGCGCGAGGATGAACCCCCGGCAGGAGAGCCTGTGTCGGCCCCGGTCACGGAGACCAGTTCGGTGATCGTGCCGGCTGATGACGAGGTAGTTGGCACTGCAAGCGGGGCTCCGGTGGTTGAAATTTCCCATCGGCGGCCGGTGAGCGACCACGCTGCAGCGCTCGCCAGGGCTTACGCCGATTACTTCGCGGGGGATAATGGCGCCGCCGAGGCGGGATACCGGAAGGTCCTCGCCGCTTTGCCCGGAAACCGCGACGCCCTGCTCGGCCTTGCCGCCATTGCCCGAAGCCGCGGGGATCTGCCGGGGGCCCGCAAACGCTATCTCGCGGTATTGAAACATCATCCGAAAGACGCGGTGGCGGGGGTAGCCCTCATCCATCTCGATGGCGATCTCGACCCGCTGAGACGCGAAAGCATTTTGAAACTGCTCATCCAGGATAATCCCGAATTACCGTTCCTTTATTTCTCTCTCGGGGGCCACTACGCCGCACAGTCACGCTGGCATGAGGCGCAGCAGTCTTTTTTTGAAGCCTATCGCCTCGATGCGGCGAATCCCGACGCGGCCTTCAATCTTGCCGTATGTCTCGATCACCTGGGGCAGGCCGCCTCCGCGCTGTTTTACTACAGGGCGGCCCTGGAACTCGCGGAGGCGTCACGCGCCGGATTCGACACGTCCACCATCCTGGCCCGGATCACTGTCCTGTCCGGCGCTGTCGCTGCCGGCGATTAAATAATGACAGGCCCGAGAAAGAAAGCCCCGCGGCTCGGAGAATTGCTGGTTCAGCAGGGGGCTATAAGCCGCGACCAGGCCGAGATTGCCCGTACCGAACAGAAAAAGACCGGGGAGAAGATCGGGCGGATACTGGTGCGCCTGGGGTTTTCCACGGAATCGGTCATCCGCGACGTCATCGGCGGGGTCATCGGCCAGGAAAGCATCAACCTGGAGCAGGTGGTGGCGGAGAGCGATGCGATCGCGATGATACCGAAATATCTTGCGCGGCGGCTGCGCGTCCTGCCTGTGACCTATGACCAACCGACCGGCACCCTGACCGTTGCCATGTCGGACACGCTGAACGTCATGGCGCTCGATCAGATCAGGGCGCAGGCGGGCCGGGGAACAATCCTGCATCCCGTGCTTGCCGGCGAGGCGGAAATCGAGCGTGCTATCGATCGGTTTTACGGATTCGAACTGTCGGTGGACGGCATCCTGAACGAGATCGAAACGGGTGAGGTGGATTACCGCAGCCTCGAGGCTGAAGACGATCGATACAGCCAACCGGTCACGCGGCTGGTGAACGCGCTGCTGTTCGATGCCGTGAAGCGCGGCGCGTCGGACATCCACTTCGAACCGGAAGAGGGTTTCCTGCGTTTCCGGTACCGCATCGACGGCGTGCTGCGCCAGATACGCAGCATCCATAAAAATTACTGGCCCGCCATCGCGGTGCGCCTCAAGGTCATGGCCGGGTTGGACATCACCGAAACGCGTGCGCCGCAGGATGGCCGCTTTACGCTCACTATCACCGGCAGAAAGGTGGATTTCCGGGCGGCCACGCTGCCCACGGTGCACGGGGAGAACATCGTCCTGCGCGTGCTGGATCGCCACAAGGGCATCATGCCGCTGGAAGGACTCGGCATCGGGGCTGACGCCGTCCGCGATCTCAGGCAGATGGTGGCGCGGCATGAGGGGATCATCCTTGTCACGGGGCCGACCGGCAGCGGCAAGACCACCACCCTGTATTCAATACTGGGTTATCTCAACACCGAATCGGTCAACATCATGACGCTGGAGGACCCGGTCGAATATCCCACCGGCATGATCCGCCAGACCCCGGCCGGGGATGCCTCGAGACTGGACTTCGCTAACGGCATTCGCTCCATGATGCGGCAGGACCCGGACATCATCCTGGTGGGGGAAGTCCGCGACGCGGATACGGCCGGCATGGCGCTGCGCGCGGCGATGACCGGCCACCTGATCTTCGCCACGCTGCATACCGCCTCCGCGGCAGGCGCTGTACCGCGCCTGCTCGATCTCGGCATCAGGCCGGACATCCTGGCGGGCAACATCATCGGCGTGATCGCACAGCGCCTGGTCAGACAGCTCTGCCACGCCTGCAGGAAATCCGCCATGGCGAATGCGCGGGAGCGGACCCTGCTCGGACTCGGCGAATCCGGCGGCGAACCGATCATCTTCCGTGCGGCGGGCTGCGAACTGTGCGAGGGGCAGGGTTACCGGGGGAGAGTGGCGATCGTTGAAATCCTGCGGTTTGATGATGAGCTGGATGAGATCGTCGCCCGGCGCGGCACCCCGCGGGAACTGGTGCGGGTTGCACGTGCCAGGGGATTTACGACCCTCGCCGAAAATGGGGCGCGCCGCGTCCTAGACGGCCTGACCAGTCTCGACGAGTTGTGTCGCGTCATCGATCTCACCGGCGGGTTGGGACGGGAGTAGGCGCATGGCGGTTTATCACTACCGGGCGATGGACAGGGACGGCAGGATGCATGGCGGCCGAGTGGCTGCCGCCAACGTTGCCGACCTGGAAGGGCGCCTGGAAAAAATGGGGTTTGATCTCGTCGCCTTCCGGGAACGCCATGCCCACGCCAGGAAGGCAAGCGGGAAAGGCGTACACCGGCGCGATTTGATTACCCTGTTTTTCCACCTGGAGCAGGCCAGCCGCGCCGGGGTGCCCCTGCTTGAAAACCTCGTGGATTTGCGTGACAGCACCGAAAACCCCCGCCTGCGTGGAGTCATTGCCGCGATGATTGAATCCGTTGAGGGAGGAAAAACGCTGTCCGGGGCCATGCGGGAATTCCCTGCCGTGTTCGATGACACCCTTGTCGCTCTCGTCAGGGCGGGAGAACAGTCGGGAAAGATCGCCGAGGTATTTTTCAGTATCTGTGAAAACCTGAAATGGCAGGATGAACTGGCCTCCCGCACCAGGAAACTGCTGATTTACCCGCTGTTCGTCGGCGGGGTGGTGGCCGGCGTGATCTTTTTCCTGATGATCTGGCTCGTCCCGGAACTGCTCAAGTTCATAACCGCCATGGGCCAGGAACTGCCGCTGCACACGAAGGCCCTCGTGGCGGTATCCGGCCTGTTCGTCGAGTACTGGTACCTCATGCTGTGTTTGCCGGTGGTCGCCGGCGCATGCTTAATCGCCGGGGCGAGGATCAGCCCGGCGATCCGTTACCGGCTTGACCACTGCAAACTGGCGGCACCGATCATCGGGCCTGTCATCAAGAAGATCATCCTGACGCGCATGGCCGCCTGCTTCGCCATGATGTATTCCTCCGGCATCACCATTATCGAGTGCGTGCGTGCGGGAGAGGAGATCGCCGGCAACAGGGTGATTGCGCAGGCCCTGCGCATGGTCCACCGCCAGATCACGGATGGCGCGTCGCTCAGCGCGAGTTTCGAAAATACCGGACTGTTTCCGCCGCTGGTCGTGCGCATGATCAAGATCGGCGAAAGCACAGGCGCGCTGGAAAACACGCTGGCGAACATCGGTTACTTTTACAACCGGGATGTCACGGAAGCGATCGACAGGCTCCAGTCACTGGCGGAACCCGTGCTGACGGTAATCCTGGGCAGCATTATCGGTTGGGTGATGCTCTCGGTCCTGGGCCCCGTTTATGATCTCATCTCTAAAATCAGGATTTAATGCCGCGCCGCGCCGCGCGGTACTTCTCGGCGCCGAGGGACTCGCCGTATATCACTGGGACGGGGGCGCGCTGGAGACTTCCTATCTGTTCGAGGTATCACCGGCCGGCCGGCGGTTTTTCGGGCGATATCTCGAAGCGACGCCGCGGATGCCCACCTATTTCCTGGTCGATCTGCTGGAAGAAGAATACCGGCAGGAAACCATGCCGCACGTGTTCGGCGTGGATCGGTGGGCGCTCATCTCGAGAAAGAAATCCCGGCTGTTCCGCGACACACCCTACATTCATGTCGCGATCCAGGGACGGGAGGATGGCGGGCGCCGCGATGACCGCGTTATGTTCACGGCCCTGACTCATCCGCACCTCCTGGCGCCGTGGATCAGCCTGCTTGAAGCAAACGGCATACCGCTTTCGGGGATCTATTCCCTGGCGCATCTGACGGCCTCGGTACTGGACCTGATTCCCGGCGCTTCCGATCACCTCCTCATTACCAGCGTGCAGGGTATCAGCGGTTTGCGCCAGACGTATTTTCACAGGCGCGAATTCAGGTTCAGCCGCCTGGCCGGGATGCCGTGCAGCGGGTGTGAATCCTGGGCGCCGTATATCCTCGGTGAAACGGAGGTGTTGCGCCGTTACCTGGACAGTGTGCGCCTGGCGGGCGCCGCGGATCCCCTGGATGTGTATTACCTGGCCGATCGCCCCCTCCTGGCGGCACTGGAAAATACCGTGAGGGACACGGCCAGGCTGCGCCATCACTGCCTGGACCTCGAATCGATTGGGCGGGCCGCGGGATTGGCGAAGACGATAACCGGCCCTTTCAGCGATCAATTCTTTTGCTACCTGCTGTTGAAGCGGAGGCCTGCCAACCTCTACGCGCAGAAATCCGAGATGCACCGCTACCGAATGCAAAAAGCACGGCATGTCATGAATGCAGCGAGCGTACTGACAGTGTTGGTGGGGCTGCTTTTCGGCGGGCTCAATTTCACTGCCGGCGTTCTGTATCGCGAGCAGGCGATAGCTGCCCGCAAGCAAGCGGACTTTTACGGCGCTCGGTACGAGGCGGCGCGTGGCGGGTGGCCGCAAGCAGCCCTGTCACCGGCGGAATTGCGCGAGATCACGGACATCGCGCGGGCGCTGGGAAAGCTCATGGCCATGCCGGACGCGATGCTAGAAACCATCAGCCTCGGGCTGGAGGAATATCCGCACATTAGTATAGACGAGATAGACTGGTCCGCCGGCACCTATCCAGGTAGCGCGCTGGCAGGCACCGGGGCGCCCCCTGAAATACCTCTCGCACCGGCCGCTGCCGGGCATCACTATTATCACGCCGCCCGGGTCAACGGTCGTGTGGATCCCTTCGATGGGGATTACCGCGAAGCGCTGGCCATGATCGAAGGATTCACGGAAACCCTGCGCGGACTCA
>CAZXGW010000025.1:0-4479 GCA_964640355.1 uncultured Enterobacteriaceae bacterium | reverse complement strand
GTGCTGAACGATTTGCATGTGTTCGCCCCCGATGCCTTCAGCGTCGCCGGGTGCAGGCTTGTGCGGGTGACCGGGGAGGTTCGCCGGGATCCCGAACAGGCCAACGTCAACGCCGAATGCGAACTGAAATGGTTCAACATCCGCATGGCCGACGGCAGCGAGATCGGGCAGATATGAGAAGGGAGGCAGCGCACATGGATTTTGCGTGGCGCAGTTTTGTTCTGCTTGCCGGCATGCTCGTGGTGTTTTGTCCGATGTATGTCATTGCCGGTGAACTCGGCCGGCTGTTCATGACCGTGGAGGAACGGCGCGTGCTCGATGAACTGAGAACTGCCCAACCTGGACAGGCGGAGGAGAAACCGCCTGCACTGGCCGAGACAGTCGGAGAAGAAGGAACGGACAGGCAGGATCCGGACAGCATTACCGTGAATGGACTGGTGTACCGGCGAAACGGCCACAGTACGGCATGGATCACGAGCGCCGGCAGCCGGAATCACGGCAGCGGCATGCGGCAGCCCTTGAGGGCAGGCGCCATCGGTCCCGGAGCCGTCCGGGTCGAATGGCCTTCCGTGCCGGCCGGTATCGAGCTGAAGGTTGGCGAGACCTATCACGCACCCGGCGGTGTCGTGAAAGACATCATCGGAAATACCGGAACAATTAACGGGCGAGGTTTGCGTGGCGATCGTCATTGAGAGAGGTCATGACAGGTTGCACCGGCAAGAAGGGGCGGTCCTGCTCATGTTCATGCTGATCCTGATCGCCGTGTCATCGTATCTGATCATGGCCGGCCTGAATGTGCGGGCCAACGGGGCGGCGAATTACGGGCGTAGCATGGAGGTGCTGCAACAGGGCAAGGAAGCGCTCGTCGCCTATGCCCTGGTCCACGCCGATATTGATTTGACCTCTCCCGCGGGCCCGGATTTTCCCGGGGAATTCGGCATTCTCCCCTGTCCGGACGTCAACCCGCTGCTCGGCGAGGAAGGCAACCAGGATCCCGTCTGCAGCGGAAAATACATCAATGCGCTGGGCCGGTTTCCCTGGCAGTCGCTGGGCCTTCCGCCGCTGAAGGACGCCTACGGCCAGTGCCTGTGGTATGCCGTCTCCGGCTATTATAAAAACAACATCAAGCCGGACATGCTCAACGAAGATACGCACGGTACGTTCCGGCTCATCGCGCCCGATGGAAGCGCTATCCTCGCGGGAAGCACGGCGGCGGACAGGCCGGCGGCCGTCCTCTTCGCTCCCGGCAAGGCGATCAACAGTCAATCACGCGAAACGGCGACAGGCGCCAACCTCTGCGGTGGCAATTATACGGCCGCCAATTACCTGGACGCGCAATTTCCCGGCAATCCCGCGCTCGGCACAAGAAATTATGCCCTGTCGGGCGTGGCCAACGCGATCGATCAGTTTATCGTGACCGCCGACGCAGAAAGCGAAGAATTCAATGACCTGATGGCCTCCGTAACGCCGGCGGAAATATTCGGCGCGATCAAAAAGCGCGGCGATTACGCGGGGAAGCTGTACGATCAGTCGGAGGCGGACAACCTTACGCAGCGGGTGGCGGAATGCCTGGCAAGTTACGGATCGAGTCATGGCGGCGGAAATTTCAGTCTGCCCTGGCCCGCCCCCTATAACTTATCCGATTACCGCAGCAACACCGGTTATGATGACGCGAATGGCGGCGTACTTTCCGGCCGCCTTCCGATCATCGTCAATGACAGCAGTGCACAAACCGGTTCAACGATCACCAATCTGATCGAGCATTGCTTCAGCGGCGACGCCGGTTTGACGGCACTCTGGAAAAACTGGAAAGACCACCTGTTTTATGCGGTAGCGGACGCCTATCAGCCGCGGCCGGGTGCAACGCCGGATTGCGCGTCCGGTCTCCGCTGCATCACCATCAATAACGACTATCCCGGAAACAGCGGCCGGGATTACGCGGCCGTCATACTGTATTCCGGCGCCGCGATCCCGTCTACCCAGCTCCGCACGGCACCGCCCGTTGACATCGATCGGAAAGGGGACGTGACGAATTATCTCGAGGGCGCTAACAACCCGGCTGGTTATCCGGATACCGCGGGCGATGATACCAAACGCTACGACCATGCCGGGGAAGACGAGGCGTTCAACGACGTGCTTTATTGCATTAACGATCATGACGGTGACAGCGATGATTTTGAAGTGACCCCTTGCCCCATTCCGTGACGGTTGATGCCTGCATGCGTGACGATGGTTTCAACGATGCCGCTCCTGCGGTATCCGGCCGGTGGAAGAAGGGGACCGGCGGGATGCCCAGGCACGGATTATGTCGTGTTACTTGCGCGGGCTTTACCCTGATCGAACTGGCGATGGTGCTGTTTATCCTGAGCCTGCTGGCGGGCAGCCTGCTGCTGCCGCTCGCGACTGCCGTGGAGCAGATGCAGCGCAGCGATACCGAGCGCAGGCTGGAGGAAATCCGGGAGACACTGTACGGGTTTGCCGTTGTAAATGGACGCCTGCCCTGCCCCGATTGCAAGGATAATACGGGAACTTGCGGGCCGGTGATCGCCAATGACGGCCTGGAGGATGTGCCGGCCGGCGGCGACTGCGCCACTGAACTCGGTAACCTGCCCTGGGCCACGCTGGGGGTTGCCCCCTTTGACGGCTGGGAAAGGCCCTACACCTACCGGGTAACGATGCTATTCGCCCGAATACCCGGTGCGCCAGCCACGTTTACCCTCGCCACCAATGGCGACATCGACATCCTGGATATCGACGGCGGCACGCCGAAGGTTGCCCAGAACATACCCGCCATCGTGATCTCGCACGGCAAAAATCATCACGCCGAGGTGCAGAGCGCCGATGAAGTGGAGAACTACGATCGCGAACCGACTTTCTTTGCTACCGCGGAAAAAATTCTGGCGAGTTACGGCGGCGACACGGCCAGGGACTTCGTTTACAGAAAGTACATGCTCTCGGGCGGTGAGGTCCTGTTTGATGACGTGATGATCTGGATCTCGCCGTTCGTCCTCAAGGGCAGGCTGGTGAACGCCGGCAGGCTTCCCTAGCCGCCTGCCTGCCACAGGGAGGGTTCGATCATGCGGCCGATGTTGGCCATCACGCGCTATACGCTGCTCGAAGCCGCGAGGAATCGCCTGTTTGGCGTACTGTTGATCGGGCTCTTTTGCGTGACCGGGCTCGCGCAGTTTGCCGGCGAACTCGCGATCACCGAAACCCGGCAGGTGCAGGGCGCCATTGCCGGGATGGCGCTGCGCCTGTTCGGGGTGCTGGTCATAAGTCTCTGCGTGATTACCGCCATGGCGCGGGAATTCAATGACGGCACGATCGAAGTCCTCATCGCCCTGCCGTTCAGCCGGCCCGTTTACGTGCTCGGCAAGCTCGGTGGATTTCTCTGCCTGTCCCTCACTGTGGCGGCGCTGCTCTGTGTTCCCCTGTTGCTGTATGCCGCCCCTTTCCAGGTGGGGGTATGGGGCGTTTCGCTGGTGTGCGAGTTGTTCATCGTCACGGCGCTCGGCCTCTTTTTTGTCCTGGCCCTGGGCAGCGTCACCCCGGCCGTGGCCGCGGTGGCCGCGTTTTATGTTCTTGCGCGCAGCGTCGGCGCCTTCCGGCTCGTCAGCCGCAGCCCGGTGCTGGAGGGGGCCACGCCGTTCCAGGCCTACATGCAGGGGGCGGTGGACCTGCTCGCCTGCATTCTTCCCGACCTCGATCGCTACGCGCGCACGGAATGGCTGGTATACGGTACGGGCAGCCCGGAGGATTTGTCCCTTGTCATTATCCAGACCGTGATTACGCTGGCCGTGTTGATCGCCGCGGCGCTGCTCGATTTCTGCAGGAAAAATTTTTGAGGGCTGTCCCTGTGCTGCCGGTAATGGTGAAACGGGGGAGTAGCGATCCGACTGCGCCAGTCGTGACGTGGATAGCGGCGGTATTCGCGGCGGCATTGTGCTGCCAGGTGCTCTGGCAGGTACAACGGCCATCGCCGAACCCCAAAGCCAGGGCGCTGCCGGCACCACCTGCCGTCGAGGTGCTGTGTCTCGCCGGCCTTGGAGACCCATTGCCGGTAGCGAGGCTGTCGATGCTGTGGTTGCAGGCGTTCGATCACCAGGCCGGTATCAGTCTTCCGTTTAAACATCTCGATTACACCCGGTTGGCCGGATGGCTTGCCTTGATCCTGCAGCTCGATCCCCGCGGCCAGTACCCGCTGCTCGCAGCCAGCCGCCTCTACAGCGAGGTCCCGGATAATGCCAGGAAACGGATCATGCTCGAGTTTGTGTACGATCAGTTTTTTCTCGATCCGGCGCGGCGCTGGCCGTCGCTCGCCCACGCCGTGTACGTCGCCAGACACCGCCTCCACGATCTCCCGCTGGCGCTGCGTTATGCCCGCGCCCTGTCCGACCGCGTCGCCGCGGATACCGCACCGGCGTGGGTGGGACAGATGCCGATCTACGTGCTGGAGGATATGGACGAGATCGAAAGCGC
>CAZXGW010000024.1:3150-14389 GCA_964640355.1 uncultured Enterobacteriaceae bacterium | reverse complement strand
ATTCACCATTCACCATTCACCATTCACCATTCACAACACGGCCTGCGGATAGGAGCCCAGCAGCTTGACCATCGAGGCGCAGCTTTTCAGTTTCGCGATCGCGGCCGCCACCTTGGGGTCTTTCGCGTGCCCCTCCACGTCGACAAAGAAAACGTAATCCCACATTCCCTGGCGCGAGGGCCGAGACTCGATGCGGGTCATGCTGACGTCGTTTTCCGCAAAGCAGGCCAGCATCTGGTGCAATGCCCCCGGGCGGTTGGGCGTGGAAAACAGCAGTGAGGTCTTGTCGGTGCCGCTCGGCATCGTGTCATGGCGCCCGATCACGAGGAAACGGGTGGTATTGTCCGGTTCATCCTCGATGTTGGTGACGAGTATTTTCAGATCGTAAAATTCCGCCGCGGTCTCGCCGGCAATGGCCGCCGCGCCGTTCTCGCGGGCGGCCAGCCTTGCCGCCTCGGCATTGCTGTTCACGGGGACGCGCTCCGCGTTCAGCAGGTGAGTGTCCAGCCAGCCGCGGCATTGCGCGAGCGATTGCTGGTGCGAGTATACGCGCGTGACTTCGTCCAGGCTGCCGGCCCTGCTCATCAGGTGGTGGTGAATGCGCAATTCGACCTCCCCGCAGATCAGCAGGGTGGAATTGATCAGCATGTCGAGGGTGTGATTGACGACCCCTTCAATGGAGTTTTCGATCGGAACGACCCCGTAATGGCAGGCGCCCGCCTCCACGTCCCGGAACACCTGGTCGATGCTTCCCACCGCGGTGGTGCTGACCGAATGGCCGAAATGCTTCAACGCCGCGGCCTCCGTGAAGGTGCCTTCCGGTCCGAGGTAGGCGATGTTCAGGACCTGTTCGAGGGCGAGGCAGGCCGACATGATCTCCCGGAACAGGCGCGCCATTTCCTCTTCCGAGAGCGGCCCTTTGTTCTTCTCAATGATATTCCGCAGTATCCGGGCTTCGCGCTCGGGGCGGTAATAGCCGTGATTCTCTGAATATGCGCCCTTCACCTGCGCCACTTCGGTGGCGAGGCGCGCCCGCTCACTGATGAGTTCCAGGAGTTGCATATCAATGTCATCTATGCGGTTGCGCAGATCCGCAAGCCTGGACTCTTCAGACATAGAAGCCACACCGAGTGAGTTTCATACGTACCCCAGGGCCGGTGCGCGTGACGGCCGGCAGGACCGGTCCGTCCCGCGCGTTTAGCGTTACGACACCACGGCGCCTCCGCGATCAGCCATGGCGCCGTTCAAAATCCCCCATAAAGGAAACCAGCCTGTCCACGCCTTCCTCCGGCATCGCGTTGTAGAGGCTTGCGCGCATCCCGCCCGCGATCCGGTGGCCCGCCAGGGCGATCAGGCCATTGGCCTTCGCTTCGGACAGGAACAGCGGGTTCAGGGCCTCATCGGCAAGCCTGAACGTAACGTTCATCCGCGATCGGCAGCTGACATCGACAGTATTGATATAAAAACCGGAACCGTCGATAACGCGGTACAGTTTTTCCGATTTCCGCCTGGCCCGCGCCTCCATGACAGGCAGCCCGCCCTGCCGTTTGATCCATTGCAGCACGAGGGCGGCAATATACCAGCTGAAAGTCGGCGGCGTATTGATCATCGATCGTTCCCGGGCCTGCAGTGCGTAATCCTGCAGGGAGGGCACGGCTTCGCCGGCGCGGCCGATCAGATCGTCCCGCACGATGACCATGACGAGGCCCGCCGGCCCGATGTTCTTCTGCGCGCCCGCGAAGATGACGCCAAAGCGCGAGACGTCCAGGGGCCGTGACAGCAGGGTGGACGTCATGTCGCTGACCAGGGCGACATCGCCGGTCTCGGGGATGAAGTGAAATTCAACCCCCTGGATCGTTTCATTGGCCGTGTAATACACGTAGGCGGCCTGCAGATCCAGGTCCCAGCCGGCGGGGTCCGGGATGGAGCGAAAGCCGCCGGCCTCACCCGAGGCGCAGATATTTACCCGGCAAAACTTTCTCGCCTCATTCAGCGCCCTGCCCGACCAGTAGCCGGTGTGGACATAATCGGCCGAGCCCCTGCCGCGGAGGATATTCATCGGCACCATCGCAAACTGGCTGGAGGCCCCGCCCTGGAGAAACAGCACCCGGTAATTGTCCGGGATCAACAACAGCTCGCGCAGGTCCGCCTCGGCGCGCTCCGCAAGCGCCATGAACGCATCGCTGCGATGGCTCGTCTCCATTGCGGATATGCCCGAGCCCTGCCAGTTGAGGAACTCGGCCTGGGCCTGGCGCATGACCTCGACCGGCAGCATGGCGGGCCCGGCGCCGAAGTTGTAAACCGTCTCCGTCCGCAGTGTGATGACCGCGGCTTCCGCCTGGTCCGGCACGCTATTCGCTCCCGTTGTCTTCAACGATGCGTTCGATACTGGCGAGGCGTTCGTCGCCGTCCAGGCTGACCAGCTTGACGCCCTGGGTATTGCGCCCCAGCATGGAGACGTCTTTCACCGGCGTCCGGATGAGGGTCCCCTGGCTGCTGATCAGCATGATCTCGTCGTCTTCGTCCACCGCCACGGCGCCCACGACCTTGCCGTTGCGTTCCGTGGTCTGGATGGAAATGACGCCCATCCCGCCCCGGCCCTTGACCGCATAATCCTCGATCGCCGTCCGCTTGCCGAAACCGTGTTCGGTGGCCGTGAGCACGGCGTTGTTTGATTCAATGATGATAAGCGAGATGACCTTCTGTCCCTCGCCGAGCCGGATCCCGCGCACCCCACGCGCCGTCCGGCCCATCGGCCTGACTTCGGATTCCTTGAATCGGACCGCCTTGCCGGCATCGCTGAACAGCATGATATCGCGCTGGCCGTCGGTCAGTTCCACGCCGACCAGCTGGTTGTCCCCGCGCAATTCGATCGCCCGGATGCCGCTCGGCCGCGGGCGGGAGAAATCCGACAACCGGCATTTCTTCACGGTGCCGTCCGCCGTGGCCATGAACACGTACTTGTCGCCGGTAAATTCGCGGGTCGGCAGCACCGCGTTGATGCGCTCGCCCTCGTCCAGCGGCAGGAGGTTGACAATCGGCTTGCCGCGCGCCATGCGGCTCGCCTGCGGCAATTCATAGACCTTGAGCCAGTACACCTTGCCCTTGCTGGAAAAACACAACACGGTGTCATGGGTACTGGCGATAAACAGCTTGTCGATAAAATCTTCATCCTTCATGCGCGTGGCCGTTTTCCCCTTGCCGCCGCGCTTCTGGGAACGATAGACATCGAGCGGCTGCGACTTGGCGTAGCCGGCGTGCGAGAGAGTGACCACGACGTCTTCCTCGGTGATCAGATCCTCCATGCTGAGGTCAAGGTGGTCCTCGATGATCTGGGTGCGGCGCGCGTCGCCGTAGCGCTCCCGGATCTGCGTCAATTCCTCGCGGATCACCTGCAGCAAGCGGTCCGGGCGGGACAGGATGTCCAGCAGGTCCCGGATCGACTCCAGGAGTCCGCCGTATTCGTTCATGATCTTTTCCTGCTCCAGGGCCGTGAGGCGCTGCAGCTTGAGGTCCAGGATCGCCTGGGCCTGGGCCTCGGACAGTCGGTAGCCGCCGTCGATCAGTCCGAACCCGTCCGGCAGGTCTTCCGGCCGTGAGGCGTCCGCGCCGGCGCGCTGCAACATTGCCGTGACCTGCCCGGGCATCCACAGGGGCTGCAGCAGGGCCTGGCGGGCCTCCGCCGGCCCGGGTGACTTTTTAATCAGTTCAATGACCGCGTCGATATTGGCAAGCGCCACCGCCAGGCCTTCGAGGATATGGGCCCGTTCCCGCGCCTTGCGGAGATCGTGCAGCGATCGCCGCGTGACGACCTCGCGGCGATGGCGCAGGAACGCCTCGAGCAGCTCCTTGAGGTTGAGCAGCTTCGGCTGGCCGTTGACCAGCGTGACGATGTTGATGCCGAACACAGTCTGCATCTGCGTGTGCTGGTACAGGTTGTTCAGGATCACCTCGGGGACTTCGCCGCGCTTCAGTTCGATCACCATGCGCATGCCGTCCTTGTCGGACTCGTCGCGCAGTTCGCGTATGCCGGAGATCTTTTTCTCCTTGACCAGTTCGGCGATCTTTTCCAGCAGGCGTGCCTTGTTGACCTGGTAAGGCAGTTCGGTGACGACGATGGTGTGCGCCCCGTGTTCCCCGTCGGTTTCAATGACGGTACGGGCGCGGACATAGATGCGGCCGCGGCCGGTGAGATAGGCCTCGTGTATGCCCTTGGAACCGTTGATGATCCCCGCGGTGGGGAAATCCGGCCCGGGGATGAACCGCATCAACCCCCCCACCTGCATGCCGGGGTTGTCTATGAGGGCGATGCAGGCGTCGATCACTTCCGAAATATTATGGGGCGGGATGTTCGTCGCCATCCCCACGGCGATGCCGCTCGAGCCGTTGATCAGGAGGTTCGGGATGCGCGCCGGCAGGACGGCGGGTTCTTTTTCCGCGCCGTCGTAATTCGGCGCAAAATCAACTGTCTCCTTGTCGATGTCTTCCAGCAGTTCATGCGCGATCCGCGCCATGCGGATCTCGGTATAACGCATGGCAGCAGGCGCGTCGCCGTCGACGGAACCGAAATTGCCCTGGCCGTCCACCAGGACATATCGCATGGAAAACGGCTGGGCCATGCGCACGATGGTGTCGTACACCGCGGCGTCGCCGTGCGGATGGTATTTTCCGATCACGTCACCCACCACCCGCGCCGACTTCTTGTAGGGCTTGTTCCAGTCATTGCCCATCTCCTTCATCGCGTAGAGCACGCGCCGGTGGACGGGTTTGAGACCGTCGCGGACATCCGGCAGGGCGCGCCCGATGATCACGCTCATGGCGTAATCCATGTAGGACTGCCGCATTTCGTCTTCGATGTTGACGGGGGTAACGGAGCGGGCGAATTCGAATTCAGGCATACGAAAAAAGAGGCGTGTCCGGACGGTCCAGAGACTTGATTTTCCCTTGATTACGAAAGTGAAAATTCTATCACACTGGCGGTGCCGGCTGTAGGAAAAAACACATGACCAGGATGGCCGGAAAGCACCGGCAAGCGGCGATTTTCCCTCAATCCGCCGGCCTGCCGAGAAGGGCCGTTATCTTGTTCCTGTCCGGCTCGCGGACGATGCCTTTTTCCGTGACGATGACATCGACGAGCTCCGCGGGTGTGATATCGAATACGGGATTCCACGCCGCCACGCCGGGCGGAGCCACGTCCGTGCCGGCATAGCGCAGGAGTTCATCCGCGCCGCGATCCTCGATCGGAATTTCATCGCCGGACGCGGTGCCCGGATCGATCGTCGAGGACGGCGCGACCACCATGAAACCGAGGCCATGATGCCGGGCGGCGACGGCGAGGCCGTACGTCCCGATCTTGTTGGCCACATCACCGTTGGCGGCGATGCGATCGGCGCCGACCACGACCCACGACACCCTGCCGTTTTTGAACAGCAGGCCCGCGGCGCTGTCCGCGATCAGGGTGACGGGTATGCCGTCCTGCCGCAGTTCCCAGGCCGTCAGCCGGGCACCTTGCAGCCAGGGACGGGTCTCGCAGGCATACACGGACTCCAAGGTTCCCGCGTTAAAGGCCGAGCGGATGACGCCGAGTGCCGTGCCATAGCCGCCGGTGGCGAGCGACCCGGTATTGCAATGGGTCAGGACGTGCCGGGTGTCTGCCAGCAGCGCCGCTCCCAGCGCCCCCATGCGGCGGTTGGCGGCGATGTCTTCTTCGTGGATAGCGCGGGCCTCGGCCAGCAGGACGGGGACGGGATCCGCTGCGACCCGATCAAATGCCGAGCGCATGCGCCTGAGCGCCCACTTGAGGTTAATCGCCGTCGGCCGGGCCGCGGCCAGATCGCGCATGTCATCCTCAACCCGGTCACGCCAGCGTTCTGGGTCCGCGCGATACGCGGACCGCGCCGCCAGCACGACGCCGTAGGCGGCGGCAATGCCGATCGCCGGCGCCCCCCTCACGGCCATGTCGCGGATCGCGCGGGCGAGCGATCGGGCATCTTGGATCTCCAGGTACACCACGGCCCGTGGCAGCGACCGCTGATCCAGCAACCTGACATGGTCATCCGACCAGTCGACGGCACGCACCGTGTCGCCTGTTGCGGAAGCGCTCAAGGACAAATCATGTCACCTGTCATGAGATTTTGCGTACAATAACCGGAAAATGACTGACCACGGTTACCGGGCTGCACGGTTGCCGGCAAGCTGTCAGGCGGCAGGGATATGCCCCGGCCATCCTTCGAAAACGCACACAGAAAAAATGGAACAGGGCGTAAGTCACGTTTTTTCCTTCATGCGGAAAAACTATCAGGAAAAACCTTCCTTGCCTATCGCATACGCCCCGTGACGGACCCCGGACGACAGGAGGCCGGCAGGGAATGAACATCGATACGCTGATCCACGCCCGCTGGATCATTCCGGCCGAACCCGGCGACAAGGTGTACGAACACCATGCCCTGGCCATCGACGATCACAAGATCATCGACATTCTGCCTGCTGACGGTGCAAAACTGAAATATACCCCGCTCGAGGAGCACCGGCTCGAGACGCACGCCCTGATACCCGGCCTGATCAATTGCCACACCCATGCCGCCATGACCCTGTTTCGCGGCCTTGCCGATGACCTGCCGCTGATGGACTGGCTGAACAACCACATCTGGCCCGCGGAGCAGCGCTGGGTCAATCCCGGGTTCGTCGAGGACGGGACTGAGCTTGCCATCGCCGAGATGATCCGGGGCGGCGTGACCTGTTTCAACGACATGTATTTTTTCCCGGATCACGCCGCCGAGGTGGCGGCGGCCTGCGGTATCCGCGCCGTCGTCGGCCTCATCCTGATCGATTTTCCGACGGCCTGGGCGCGGGATGCCGGTGAATACCTCGTCAAGGGGGAGCAGGTGCACGACAAGTTCCGGCACAATCCGCTGATCCGCACCGCCTTCGCCCCGCACGCGCCCTATACCGTCTCCGATGGCCCCCTGCAGCGCGTCGGCACGCTGGCGGAAGAACTGGACATCCCCGTGCACATGCACGTCCACGAGACCTGGGACGAGATCGAACGCAGCCTGGAACAGCACGACAAGCGACCGTTGCAGCGCCTGCGGGACCTCGACCTGCTGGGCCCCCGCCTGCTGGCGGTGCATATGACCCAGGTCGAGCAGGACGAAATCGAACTGGTCGCGCGGCACGGCGTTCACGTCATCCATTGCCCCGAATCGAACCTGAAACTTGCGAGCGGATTCTGCCCCGTACACGAATTCCAGGCGGCCGGCATCAACGTCGCCCTGGGCACGGACGGTGCAGCCAGCAACAACGATCTCGACATGCTGGGCGAGATGCGCACCGCCGCGCTGCTCGCGAAGGCGGTCACCGCAGACTGCAGCGCCGTGCCGGCCCACGCGGTGCTGAAAATGGCGACGATCAACGGCGCCAAGGCGCTCGGCCTCGACCAGATCACCGGCACCCTGAGCATTGGTAAGGAGGCAGACGTCGTGGCCATCGATCTCGACCGGATAGAAACCCAGCCGCTGTACGAGCCGGTCTCACAGCTCGTCTATGCCGGAAACCGCCGCCAGGTCACAGACGTGTGGGTCGCGGGCAGGCAACTGCTTAAGGAAGGCCACCTCACCACCATTGACGAGGCCTCCGTCCTGGAAAAGGCGCGCGCGTGGCGAGAGAAAATCAGCGATCAGTGATACGAGGCGCGGCGCGAGGTACCACCGCGTGCCACGGCTTCGCCAGCGCTACGTGCTGCGCGTTACCTTGCGATATTCGGCGCTGACCTGGCGGCAGCGTTCTCCCAGCACCGACTTCTCCTCGATACTGTCGACATAGAACCTTACCAGGGCGCGCACGCTGTTCTCCACCCTGCCGGGGGAGGCGGGCGGCAGTGTTGTTCTTTCAATCCGCCTCAGGTATCTCAGCAGATACCACTCGGTTGACTGGTACTCCGGCCGCTCCGCCTCGATCTCCCGGATTTGCCGGATCACCACCTGCCGGAATTCGCCGAAGTGAATTTCAGCCATGCCACCTCTCTGGACTGAACAACGAGGTACTGCGAATCAGCCATTTTTCCAGTTCCACCAGGACAAAAACCGGCAGGGCCGTCAGTATGATGACGGGCCAGGTTTGCCAGGGCAATGAGACCGTGTTGAACAGCGCCTGCATCGGCGACGTATAGGTAAACAGGAGCTGGAAACCGATCACCAACGCAACGGTTATCAGGACGAAGCGGTTTCCGAAAAGACCCTGCCACGTCAGCGCCGGCGCATGGATGTAGCGCGTGTTGAACAGGTAAAACACTTCGTACATCACCAGGGTATTCACGGTTACCGTCCGGGCGTACTCGATCCCGTCGCCGTTGGACCGCAACCAGAGAAACAGCCCCAGGCAGCCGGCCACGATAATCAGCGACACGAACACGATGCGCCAGATGAAAAATCGCGAAAGCATCGGCTCCGCGGGATGGCGCGGCGGGCGTTTCATCACGTCGTCTTCGGGCGGCTCAAATGCCAGCGCGAGCGCCAGGGTGACGGCGGTGATCATGTTGACCCACAGGATCTGCACCGGCGTGATCGGCAGCAGGTAACCCAGGAGGATTGCAAACACCACGATCAGCGCCTCGCCAAGGTTGGTCGGGAGTATGAACAGGATGGATTTTTTCAGGTTGTCGTACACCGTCCGCCCTTCCAGCACGGCCCGTGTGATGGATGAGAAGTTGTCGTCCGCCAGCACCATTTCCGCCGCTTCCTTGGCAACCTCCGTGCCCTTTCGCCCCATGGCCACGCCGACATCCGCCCGCTTGAGCGCGGGCGCGTCGTTCACACCGTCGCCGGTCATCGCCACAACCTGGCCCGCCGCCTGGAGCACTTTCACCAGGCGCAGCTTGTGTTCGGGGCTTGCCCGGGCAATGATGCTGGCGCTCCCGAGGCATCTCCCCAGCTCGTCATCATCCATGCGATCAATCTCGGTCCCCCTCAGCACCGCGGTACCGTCGCCGATACCCAGTTGCGCGCCGACGGCGCACGCGGTCGTAGCGTGATCCCCGGTGATCATCATCACCCGGATGCCCGCCTCACGGCATTGGCGAACCGAGGTTATCGCTTCCTGCCTCGGCGGGTCGGTTATCCCGAAGACGCCGAACAAGGTGAGTCCGCCGCTCACGTCCTCAAACGCCAGGCTGTGCTGTGAATCGGGTGCTGCCTTGAACGCCAGGGCCAGCGGCCGCTGCCCCAGGCCGGCGATCCTTTCGATCTGCCTGTGCCAGTAACCGGGATCGAGCGGCCGATCGGCGCCGTTGTGGCGCTCCCGGTGGCATCTTTCCAGCACGACCTCGGGCGCGCCTTTCAGGTAGATAAAGCGGTGGCCCGAACGGTCATGATGCAGGGTCGCCATGAACCGGTGTTCCGACTCGAATGGAATAACATCAACCCTCGGGAACTCTTCCCGTTCGAATTGCAGTTCGAGCCCCGCCTTAACGCCGGCAACGACGAGGGCGCCCTCGGTCGGGTCGCCGTGCACCAGCCATTGTCCGTTTTCATGCCTGAGTGAAGCGTCATTGCAGAGGATGGCCGCGCGCCCAAGGTCCATGAGTTCACTGTCTTCGGCCGTGTCGACAAGCTCACCGTCCACCGTGAACACACCGCGGGGCTCGTAACCCTCGCCGCTGACTTCAACAAAGTTATCTGCCGTCACGACGGTCCCTACCGTCATCTCGTTGCAGGTCAGTGTGCCGGTCTTGTCCGAGCAGATCGTCGTCACCGAACCGAGGGTCTCCACGGCCGGCAGCCGGCGGATGATCGCGTTGCCGCGTGCCATCCGCTGTACGCCGATGGCAAGCGTTATGGTCAGGATCGCGGGCAGGCCTTCCGGGATGGCGGCAACCGCCAACCCCACCGCCGCCATGAACATGTCGGCGCCGGTATAGCCGCGGACAAGAATGCCGAACAGGAACGTTGCACCCGCGAGGATCAGGATGGCTACCGTCAGCCAGCGCGCGAAAGCGGCCATCTGCCTGAGGAGCGGGGTGGTGAGGGGCTGTACCCGCGCCATCATATCGCTGATGCGCCCGATTTCCGTATCGTCCGCCGTGGCAATCACGATACCCCTGCCCTGTCCGGACGCGACATGCGTGCCGGTGTAGGCCATGCAGGCGCGATCACCAAGTGCGGCGGGTTCATCCAGCGGATGAACGGATTTTTCCACCGGCACCGATTCACCGGTGAGCATGGATTCATCGAGGCGCAGATTTTTCTGGTGAAACAGCCGCAAATCCGCGGGCACCCGATCCCCGGACTGGAGCAGAACGACGTCGCCGGGCACGAGTTCCGTCCCGGGAACGGCGCGCGGCCTGCCATCGCGCACCACCGTGGCCTGCGGCGAGAGGAGATCGCGCAGGGCATCGAGCGCCCGTTCGGCCTTGCCTTCCTGGATAAAACCGATGAACGCGTTTATCACGACCACGCCGAGGATTACGCCGGTATCGACCCACTGCGCGAGCAGGGCGGTGACGAACGCCGCGGCCAGCAACACGTAAATCAGCACGTTGTGAAACTGTGCGACGAACCGGGCGACCGGGCCGCGCTTCCTGGGAGGTGTCAGCCGGTTTGGACCGGTCTCGGCCAGCCGCCTGGCGGCCGCTTCCTCGCTCAATCCCGAGGGCGTCGTCTGCTGTCTTCTGATGACTTCGTCAACACTCAGTGCATGCCACGGTGCGGCTGTCCGGTTATTCATTAAGTTTACCTGCAACGGTTTGCCGGCGCGGCCGGCACCTATAGAATTGTTGCATGATACCGGCCGCCATCAAAAAACTTGATCGGTTCATCATCGGTTTTTTCCGCCGTTACGGGCATCGCATTCATCGCGTCTCCCTGGGATTGCTGTTCATCTGGTTCGGGCTGCTGAAGCCTCTGGGGCACAAGACCACGACGTCACTGCTGGCGCATACCATCTACTGGGGCAACCCGGAGATCATGGTCCTCGTGCTCGGCTGGTGGGAAGTCACCATCGGCGTGTGCCTGATGTTCCGGCCGCTTGTTCGCGTCGCCGTGATCCTGCTGGTCATCCGCCTGCCGGGTATCGTGCTGGCCTTCCTGTTAAAACCGGATGTCTGCTTTTACAGTTTTCCGTTCGCCCCGACACCGGAAGGCCAGTACCTCATCAAGGATCTCGTGGTATTTCTCGCCACACTGGCGATTGCCGGCACGTTGGGCGAGAAAAGCACGCCCGACCAATATCATTAGAGTAAAGGGGT
>CAZXGW010000024.1:0-3050 GCA_964640355.1 uncultured Enterobacteriaceae bacterium | reverse complement strand
ACATGGACAGGTGGCTTTTTTGCTGAGCAAAAAAGCCACCTGTCCCTTTTGCCGACCGGTGCACCATCCCGGCGTCGAGCCTACAGGGATAACTTCTCGGCCTGCCTTCCGGGGGACCCGCCGGCAGCCAGGTTCTTCTAACAATTACCGTCGAATTCTCTCCATCTGTTTACAACGGCGCAGAATAATTCCGCCGTGCGATCGGCATCGTAGCGCGCCGAATGGGCCTGCCCGCTGTCCCACTCGAAGCCGGCGGCGGCAACGGCGCGTGACAGGACGGTCTGGCCGTAGGCCAGGCCGGCCAGGGTGACGGTATCGAAGGTACTGAACGGATGAAAGGGATTGCGCTTGATCCCGGCACGCTCAACAGCGGCGTTCAGAAACCCGAGATCGAAGGACGGGTTGTGCCCGACCAGGATGGCACGCTTGCAGGCGTGTGCCTTCATCGCCTGGCGTACCAGCTTGAAGACGTCCTGCAGGGCCACTTTCTCGGATACGGCGATCTCCCGGCGAAAGGGATGCCCCGGATCAATGCCGGTAAATTCCAGTGCCGCCGGATCCAGCCGGGCCCCTTCAAAGGGCTGGACGTGCCGGCTGATACTCCCCGCGATCAGCCAGCGGCCGTCCTCGTCCGTGGACAGGGTGACCGCCGCGATTTCCAGCAGGGCATCGGTCGCGGCGTTGAAACCCCCCGTTTCCACGTCCACCACCACCGGGTAATAGCCGCGGAAACGGCGCGACACGTGCTGCCTGATCCTGTCGTTCACGGCATGAGTTTCCATTGACATACCCTGCCGGCGTGCAGCGGCACCACGACGTCATCGCCGAACGGCAGTGTGAGGGGGACGGTCCATTGCTCCCGCACCAGGGTGAGCGTGTCATCGTTACGCGGCAGGCCATAAAAATCCGCGCCGTAAAAACTGCCGAAGGCTTCGAGCCGGTCCAGGAAACCGGCGGCCTCGAACAGCTCGGCAAAAAGCTCGATGGCATTGTGCGCGGAATAAATGCCGGCGCTGCCGCAGGCCGTTTCCTTGGCGCTCCGTGCATGCGGCGCGCTGTCCGTGCCGAGAAAAAAACGGGGGTGGCCGCTGGTCGCCGCTTCCAGCACCGCCCGGCGATGCCGTTCCGCCTTAAGCACGGGCCGGCAGAAATAATGCGGTTGCAGCCCGCCCGCAAACATGGCGTTCCTGTTCAGCATCACATGGTGCGGCGTGATGGTGGCGGCCACCGTGGCGGGAGCTGATTTGACGAATTCGACAGCCTCGCTGGTCGAAATGTGTTCCAGGACGATGCGCAATTCCGGGAAGCGATCCTGCAGCGGCACCAGCACCCGTTCTATAAAAATCCGCTCCCGGTCAAAGATATCGGCGTCGCTGTCCGGAACTTCCCCGTGCACAAGCAGCGGCAGTCGCTGCTCGATCATCGCCTCCAGCACGGGGTAGACGCGTTCGAGGTCGGTCACGCCGTGGCCGGCATGGGTCGTCACACCGGTAGGATAATGCTTGACGGCGTACACGTGACCGCTGCTTTTGGCCTGCCGGATTTCGTCAGCCGTAGTCTGCGCGGTCAGATAAAGCGTCATCAGCGGCTCGAACCGGCAGCCGGCGGGCAGGCAGGCCAATATGCGCTGCCGGTAGGCCGTCGCCTGCGCCGCAGTCACGACCGGCGGGTCCAGGTTCGGCATGATGATGGCGCGCCTGAATCGCCGTGCGCTGTCCGGCACGATGCTGGCCATCGCCGCACCGTCTCTCAGGTGCAGGTGAAAATCATCGGGGTGGACAATGGTCAGCGTTTGCATGGACAGGCAGGTGAACCGGATGGCCGGTACCGGCGCACACTGCCCGCATCCGCTGGTGCGGGCGGCAGTAAAACGCGGAGCGAGCCGCCGTGTGCGGCCGTGAGGGGCATCACCATCAACTGAAACACGCGGTCGGACCTCGTTCGGGCAAGGCGCAAAAAGTAACACAACCGCCACAGCTTGTCCGGGCGGGGCCAACGGCGAGCACTCGAGTTATGGGCACCGGCGCCGTGCCGCCACCGTGAATATTTAATTAACTTACTGTTTTTATTTGATATTTTTACACCATGTCGCAGGGTATTTTACACCCCCATGGCGGTGCCTATAATTAATACAACAACCAATCGTCAAGGAGGTCATCATGCCGTTACGCATAGGCGACGTAGCGCCAGATTTCACAGCCGAAACAACGGAAGGCACGATCCGCTTCCATGAGTGGCTTGGCAACAGCTGGGCGATCCTGTTTTCCCATCCCAAGGATTTCACGCCCGTCTGCACCACCGAACTCGGTTACATGGCCGGGCTGAAACCGGAGTTCGAAAAGCGCAATTGCAAGATTATCGGCCTCAGCGTGGATTCCGTCAGCGACCACAGCAAATGGTCAAAGGACATCGAGGAAACACAGGGCCACGCCATTAACTATCCGATTATCGGCGACACGGATTTGAAGATCGCAAAACTCTTTGACATGATCCACCCGAACGCCACCGGCAAGGCGCAGGATCGGACCCCGGCGGACAACGCCACGGTAAGGTCGGTATTTATCATCGGTCCGGACAAGCTGATCAAGCTCATGATCACCTATCCCATGAGCACCGGGCGGAATTTCGACGAGGTGTTGAGGGTCCTGGACTCCATCCAGCTGACGGCAAAGCACAAGGTGGCGACGCCGGTAAACTGGAAACAGGGTGATGACGTGATCATTGTTCCGGCGGTTTCCGACGAAGAGGCGAAACAGAAGTTTCCGCAAGGCTGGCGGTCGCCCAAACCCTATCTCAGGATTGTGAAGCAGCCGCAGTAAGACACGATCGCCTCCGGGAAAGTTGCCGGCGGGATCTCCCTTACCATGGCTGCAGGCAAACTGCTTATCGGCGCCGGTGTTGCACTGGTCATTATCGGCCTGATCCTGTCCTATGCGCCCGGTTTGCTGAAATGGTTCGGCCGCCTCCCGGGTGATATCCGGATAGAAAGCAACAGCGGCTACATCTTTATCCCGATTACCTCCATGATCCTCATCAGCGTGGTGTTTACC
>CAZXGW010000023.1:5926-14649 GCA_964640355.1 uncultured Enterobacteriaceae bacterium | reverse complement strand
CTTTTTGCCGGCGGGTTTAACATTTCCCCGGCGCTTAACCGTTTTGCTTTTTTCCGATTTTGCCCGGCTGCGCCGGTATGGATTCTCCCCCTGCCGGAATTCGACCGCTACCGGCGTGCCCGTCAGTGACAGCTGTTTGCGAAAGAAATTCGAGAGGTAACGGCGGTAGGATTCTGGCACGTGATCGGCCAGGTTGCCGTGGATGATGACCTGCAGGGGGTTGCGCCCGCCGGGATGCGCGTAACGCAACTTGATGCGGCGGCCGCGGATCATGGGCGGGGGATGGCGCTCCACGGCCTGTTCAAGCAGGCGGGTCAGTTCATGGGTTGAGGGATTGGTGTTGATCGATCCGGCGACCCGGTCAACGGCTTTGACCAGCGCATCGACGCCGTCGCCGCGCAGGGCGGAAATGTATAAGGTGCTGGCGTAATCGATAAATCCCAGCCTGAGATCCACCTGTGAGCGCAGGCGTTTCAGCCTCGCCGCGTCGAGACCGTCGCACTTGTTGACGGCGACGATTACGGCCTTGCCGCTTTCCACGACGAGGCCGAGCAAGTGGGCATCCTGATCGGTGACGGCGTCCTGGCCATCGACGAGCAGCACGACGATGTCGGTCTCATTGATGGCCTGGAGTGTTTTGGCGACGCTGAATTTTTCTATGGTTTCCCGGATCCTGGCGCGTCGCCTGACGCCGGCGGTATCGATCAGGGTATAGTATTTGCCGTTGCGTTCATACGGAATGCTGACGCTGTCGCGCGTGGTGCCCGGCGCCTCCGAGGTCAGCACCCGTTCCTCCCCCAGTATGCGGTTGACCAGCGTTGATTTGCCGACGTTCGGCCTGCCGAGTATGGCGATCCTGAGGGCGTCCGGGGGCGGCAGTGTCCCGGCTTTTTTTCCCGGCAGCACGGCACAGACGTCCTGCATGAGCCCAGCGACGCCGTCGCCGGTCAGTGCCGACAGGGGATAGGGAGGATGGAGTCCGAGCGCGTGAAATTCCGCCGCGGAGATATCCGCATCGAGGCCGTCGGTTTTGTTGACGCCGAGAAAAAGGCGGGCGCAGTTCCGTCGCAGTTGCCTGGACAGGATTTCATCCGCCGCGGTCAGGCCGGCGCGGCCATCGACCAGCCAGATTACCGCGTCCGCCTCGCGCGCGGCCTGCAGCGATTGCCTGGCGATTTGCCGCTGGAGCGGTTCGGTGGCGGTAGCGCTTTCGCCGAGCCCGCCGGTGTCGACGATGATGAACGTCCGGCCGTCAAACCGGCAGATGCCGCACAGGCGATCGCGCGTCACCCCCGGCAGATCGACGACCAGCGCATTCCGGCTGCGGGTCAGCCTGTTGAACAGTGTTGATTTGCCGACGTTGGGGCGCCCAACGATGGCGATGATCGGCGTCATGAGTCATGCCGTGCGGGAGAGGGCATTACAACAATCAGTCACCCGGCGCGGGTTGCTCCGCGTTCTCGCCAGCGCCGCCCGGAGTGATGAAATCCCAAAACCGGCTGAACAGGCCGCGTTTGTTTCCGGGATCCGTTTCCAGCGTGTTTTCACCCTGCGGGATAACCTGCTCCACGGCATCGGCGGCCGGTGGATTCCCGGCGGCGGGCGATTCGAGCACGATGCCAGTCTGCAGGCCTTCGTACGTGTACGCGCCGAGAACGCCGTCGCTGGCATAGGCGTACAGGATGCCGTCCACAGATATCGGCGGGGCGATAATCCTGTTTTTTGACAGCTGCACCCGGGCAACAAATTCACCGCTGTCCTTGTCCAGCCAGTGCAGGTAACCCTCCAGGTCGGCCACCACCACGAGATCGCCGAGGATGGCCGGTGCAGTGACGGCCCGGGCCTGGAGCTTGTCCTGTTTCCAGAGGGAATTGCCGGTAAAGCGATCCAGCGCCCAGACGTGGCTCTTGTCGTCGGTGATGTAGACGGCGCTCTCGCCGGCACACAGGCCGGCGTGAGAGGAAATGTCGCGGGTCCACAGGATGCGGCCGCCATCGAGCGTCAGCGCCGCGATCCGTCCCTGATAGGTGATGACATAAATCACGTCGCCCACCACCACCGGCTCGGCGTCGATATCGATCATGCGTTCCAGCTCGGAACGCCCCGAGCCCAGCGCGATTCTTGTTTCCCACACCGGTTTGCCGGTATACAGCTCGACAGCGGCAACTCGCCCGCCGTCGAATCCTGAGATCACCAGGTCGCCGGCAATGACGGGGGAACTGGTCCCCCGCAGCGTCAGGGTGGGAACGGTCCTTTCGTACACCCAGAGCGACGTGCCGCCGGCGGCGTCAAGGCCGTAGATTTTGCCGTCTATGGTGCGCACGACCACGATGTTGTTGGACACCTGCGGCGCGGACAGCACTTCGCTGGACACCCTTCCCCGCCAAAGCGATTCACCGGTGTCGGCGGCAAACGTCAGGATCTCGGCCTTGCCCGTGCCTACCATGACCAGGGAGTCTCCGGCCCCCGGACCGCCGGTGATCCGCGTGTCGGCGTCCCGCGACCAGATGATCTTGCCGTTGCGGGTATCGACCGCCTTGATCCCGCCGTTATGCTCCGCCACGTAGATCCTGTCCCCGGCGTATACCGGCGCGAGCTTGAGATACGTGTCCCCCGTGCCCTTGCCGATGTCATTGCCCCAAAGCCGGGTGACCGTCACTCTCGTGTCGATCTCCACCAGCGGGGAGGGAGGTTCCGCATTGTCTTCTCCGCCCATGAACGAGGTGAAGCTGTCTCTTATGCCGCTGCATCCCGCGAGCAGAATCGTGACAGCGACAAGGAGATAGCGCGGACTCATTGGGCGTGATCCCGGCCGAGATCGTCGAGTTTCATCTGCAGGGGAGAAACCTCCCCGGGCGGGGCGGCGGTGTTGGCGAGGGCCCGCCGGTAGGCGGCGTGAGCATCGCCGGGTTTACCCATGGCCTGGTAAATGTCGCCACGGAGTTCGGCATAACCCGCCCTGAATTCACCTTCATTTTTCACCGCCAACAGGGCCAGGGCATCCTCGGGCCTGTTGTCATCCAGCAGGATGCGCGCCATGCGCAGGCGCGCGAGGTGCGTGAACCCGGCTTGATCGGTATTGTCCATGACCCAGCGCAGGTGATTGAGGGCCGATTCCGTTTTGCCGGCCTCCACATCCAGCTTTGCCAGGACAAAAGCGGCAAACACGGCATAGGCGGTCGACGGATAATCGGCGAGGAGCCTGTCGCCGTGTTCTCTTGCGCGATCGGTTTTCTGCTGGCGGACCTCGACGACCATGTCGGTATAAATTTGCGAGGCAGTTTCGGCCCGTTCCGTGACATACGCCTGCCATCCGCGCCAGCCGAAGACGGCGCTGAGACCCAGGACCAGCCCGGCAATCACGGACTTGCCGTTTTCATCCCACCAGGTTTTCAGGGATTCTATCTGTTCCTGTTCGGTTCTGTGGATGTCCAAATTCTTCTCCTGTGGCGGCGGGCAGGCGGTATGAGGCGTGCGATCATAATGATGCCTCAGGACAAGTTCAAATAACCCGACAGTTTTTTCCGGAGCGCCGCGGGCAGGTCAGGCCAGGCCACGGTTTCCTGTTCCGAGTCATCCCTGAGCGATTTCACGCCCGCGGTTCCGGATTTGAGTTCCTCTTCCCCCAGGATGAGCGCCAGCACGGCCCCGGACCGGTCGGCCTTCCTGAACTGGCTTTTGAACGTGCCTCCCCCGCATTGGGTCCACAGGATCAGGCCGGGCAGTTCATTCCGCAGGGTTTCCGCCAGCCTGAATCCCTCCTGCGCCGCGCCTTCCGTGAGGATCAGATAAACGTGCGGGCGATCGGCCCCGGCGGCCTTGATGTCGGGGTGCACCAGCGCGAGCAGGCGCTCCAGGCCCAGGGCGCAGCCGATGGCCGGCAGCGGGTTTCCCCCGAAATCGCCGACCAGTCCGTCGTAGCGGCCGCCGGCGCATACCGTTCCCTGTGCGCCGAGGCGATCCGTGGTCCATTCAAACACCGTTTTTCCGTAATAGTCCAGGCCGCGCGCCAGCAGGGGATTGACGGTGTAGCGGATGCCGGCGGCATCCAGGATTTTCCTGAGTCCGGCAAAATGCGCGGCGGATTCGGCGTCGAGGAAATCCTGAATCGCCGGCGCTTCCCTGATGATTTCCTGCATGTCGGGGTTTTTGCTGTCCAGTATGCGCAGCGGGTTGTGCTCCAGGCGTTTCAGGCTGTCGTCATCCAGCCGGTCCTTGCGGGTGGCGAAATAGCCGGCCAGGACGGCCCGGTAGCGATTGCGGGTCTGCGGTGTTCCGAGGGTGTTGATCTGCAGGGCGATGCCGTCCAGCTCCAGTCTGCGCCACAGGCGCGCGCACATCAGTAAGATCTCCGCGTCGATATCGGGCCCCTTGAGGCCGAACACCTCGATCCCGATCTGGTGAAACTGGCGGTGGCGCCCTTTCTGCGGCCGTTCCCGCCTGAACATCGGGCCCGCGTACCACAGCTTCAGGACCTGGTTGTGAAACAGTCCGTGGTCCAGGCCGGCGCGAACGCACCCCGCCGTGCCTTCCGGCCTCAGGGTCAGCATCTCGTCGTTGCGATCGCGGAACGTGTACATCTCCTTGGTAACGATATCGGTATACTCGCCGATCGAGCGCGAGAACAGCTCGGTTTTTTCGACGACGGGCAGGCGTATTTCCTGGTAACCGTAACTGCGGATGACGTCAATGATCACCTGCTCGACATGCCGCCAGCGCGGTGTATCCGCGGGCAAAATATCGTGCATGCCGCGTACGGCTTTTATCTTCGGGGACAAGATGATCTCCGGGATATTCGTGGGGGCATGGCGTGAACGTCGGTGTACGCCCCCGTCGGCCGGCGGCCGTGGGGTGTGAATTTATTCACCGAGCCTGAAGCGGGCAACGCCGGCCGTCGAAAACGGTTCCGGATCGAATTTTTTGCCGTTGAACGTGACTTCCACTCCCGGTGAAAAACCCAGCAGCACCGAAAACGGCGCGATGCCGCTGAGCCTGATCTCCTCACCGGGCCTGGCGAGGTCCTTGAACATCTTGTTGTTTCCCGAATCATAGACCTCGATCCACGACTCCTTCTTTATAAGGAAGGACACGCGGTCTTCACCGTCCGGCATGCCGTCATCCCCTGCGGGGTGTGCAACGGCCCCCGACAGAGGTTCGGCCTCTTCCTCCGGTGCCCCGGGTGAATCCATCGCGCCGGTAATCTCTCCCGACACCCCTGATTTTTCATCATAAAGCGCAAGGCCCTCCGGCGGCGCCGTGGCGGGCGGGGTTTCCTTCTCCAGGAAGGGTGTGTCGGGATGGATGACGATCTTGATAGGATAGTTGAGGCTGCCACCGTATTGCCCTGCGCCCTCGGCATCGCTTACCGCCTTGTCCTGCGGATCGACGACGTAATGACTCTGAAGCCAGGCGAGGAGCAACAGCGCCAGTCCGAAGGTCACCAGGTAGGTCACCGCCTTCACCGGCTTGTCCCGGCTGCTGGCCTGCGTATGTTTCTTGACATCCGGAATGATTTCCGGCGGCGCGATGTCCTCGGCTTCGTAGAGCCTGATCAGTGTATTGGCGTCAAGACCGACGATGCGGGCGTAACTTCGCATATAACCGCGCACATAGGCGGCCACCGGGAGTTTTTCATAATCATCGTTTTCCAGGGCGATGATGGTGTCCGCCCTCAGATTCAGCTGCATTGCAATTTCGGCCGGCGTCAATTCACGTTTTTCGCGCGCTTCTCTCAGCAGCTTGCCGGGCTTCGGTCCGGGAATCGCAGTGTCGGGTTTGGGTTTTTTTTCCGCCATGATTACTTGATTCCTGACTGCTGGAGCAGCTTCGCCTCTTCCGAATCGGGGAAGTTGTTTTTCAGCAGCAGTGCGTAACTGGACAGCGCGTCCCTGTCGCCCAGCTGCTGTTCGATCCGAATGCCGAGCCAGAGGCTGTTCGGGGTATGATTGGCGACGGCGAGATACCGCTGCAGGTAGCCGCGCGATGACAGGTAATTGCCCTGATCATACGACAGCTGCGACATCTGGAGCAGGGCGATCGGCACCTTCGGGTTTTTTTCAAGCGCCCTTCTGAAATAGGCCTCCGCCTTTTCAGTCTGGTTGTATTTCAGGGCACAGGTGCCGGCATTGGTCAATGCCTGTTCCGGTGTTTCATACAACGGATTTTCCGCCGCTTTCAGGAAAGTCTGTTCCGCTTCCTCGAAACGGTTCTGCTGGCAGAGGAAGCTGCCGTAGGCGTTTTGTATCACCCCGTCGCGCGGGCTCAGGTTGATGGCGCGCTTGAATTGCTGTTCGGCCTCCACCGGCTGGCCCATCCGATGGTACAGGAGTCCGAGGGCTGCATAGGTCGGCGCGAAGCCGGGATCGGCGTCGGAGGCCTTGTTGAGTTTCTCCAGCGCCCTGGCGAAATCACCCTGGTTCAGGTAGGCGACGCCCAGCCTGTAGTTCGCCTCGGCGACTTCGTTGCCCCGGCCGCTGACGCCGATGGGGTCTTTTGCGAACTGCTCGCAGCCCCCCAGGGCTGTTAGTACGACCAGGAAACAGGTGGCCCGGGCCAGTCTCATGGTCGGCCGGCCGCCGCTCCTGCCCGGTGTCGTTACGCGCGCGGCGCGACCCTGCCGGCGAGTTGCCCGCAGGCCGCATCGATATCCTCTCCCCGCGTTTTCCGGGTAATGGCCATGATGCCGCCGGCCATCAGGATTATCCTGAACCGATCAATGGTTTCGGGGGAAGACCGCCGGTATTTGGTGCCGGGAAACGGGTTGAAAGGAATCAGGTTGACCTTGGCCGGCAGGCCCTGCAGCAGTTTCACCAGTTGCCTCGCGTCGGTTTCGGAATCATTCACCCCATCCAGCATCACGTACTCGAAGGTAACCGTTTCGCCGCCCCGGTCTGCCGAATACTTCCTGCACGCGGCCAGCAGCCGGGCGATCGGGTATTTTCTGTTCAGGGGGACGAGCACGTCGCGCAATTCGTCGTTCGCGGCATGCAGGGAAACCGCCAGGCTGAAGTTTCCGGTGACGCCGAGCTTCTCCATTGCCGGGACGACGCCTGCGGTGCTCAGGGTAACGCGCCGGCGCGACAGGCCGTACGCCAGGTCATCCGTCATAAGATTGGTGGCCTTGATGACACTGTCCACGTTCAGCAGAGGTTCGCCCATCCCCATCAGCACGACATTCGTGATCTTTCGCCTTCTGTCCGCATAATAACCCAGCGTCTCGTTGGCTATCCACACCTGGCCGATGATCTCGCCCACAGTCAGATTGCGGTTGAAGCCCTGCTTTCCGGTCGAGCAGAAACTGCAGTCAAGCGGGCAGCCCACCTGGGAAGAGACGCACAGGGTGCCCCGGCCTGTTTCCGGGATGTAGACTGTCTCGATGCAGTTACGGTCGTCGACCCGGATCAGCCATTTCCGCGTGCCGTCGGCGGCGACCTGATGACTCACGGTTTCCGGAAACCTGATGCACGCGGCAGTGCGCAGCTTTTCCCGAAGGGCTTTGCCGAGATTGGTCATGCCGTCGAATTCCACGATCCCGCGCTGGTGTATCCATTTGATCACCTGCGAGCCCCGGTAGGGTTTTTCACCGATCGCCGTGAAGAATGCCTCCATGTCCCGGCGATCGAGATCGAGCAGGTTTGTCCGCGTGTCCATGACGGCTTACCTCGTCCTCGGACAGATTTCTTCAGGTGTGAAGAAAAAGCTTATTTCCACGCTGGCGTTCTCGCGGCTGTCCGATCCGTGCACCGCGTTTTCATGAACCTGGTTGTTGGCGGTATCGGCGGCAAAATCATGGCGGATGGTTCCCGGCGCCGCAAGTCGGGGCATGGTGGCGCCCATGATCTCGCGGTTCCAGTCGATGGCATTGTCGCCCTCAAGCACCAGCACCATTGCCGGGCCGGAGATCATGAACTCAACGAGCTGCCTGTAAAACGGTTGTCCCCGGTGGATGGCGTAAAAAGCCTCGGCCTGTTCCCTGGTCAGGTGCAGCATCTTGGCGGCGACGATGCGCAGGCCGTTTTCCTCGAACCGGGAGGTGATCCTGCCAATGATATTTTTCGCAACGGCATCCGGTTTGATTATGGAAAGTGTACGCTCGATTGCCATCTGCCTGTCTCCGGGATCCCCGCGTGCGGGGAAGGGTTAACCGCGCGATTATACGGACCTCTGCATGGGCGTAAAGCGGAGCCCAGCCGGGCCTCCCCGGCCGGCACAATGGTTTCAGTCCCAGCGGTCGTCGCGGGTCTGCACCATGCCGTCATTCACCCGCACCGGAAAGCAGGCGACGGGTTCATAGGCGGGCGGGGTCAGCGCCGCACCTGTCCTGATGCAGAATCGCGCGCCGTGGCGCGGACAGATGACCTGGTCGCCGTCTATGACTTCGGAAGGATCGAGGCCGCAGCCGAGCAGGGGCGAACCGTCATGGGTGCATACGTCTTCGATGGCGTAGTAATTTCCGTCCAGATTGAAAACGGCGATCATGACGTCATCGGCGTTCACGAGGCGGGATTGCCCGGCGCCGAATTCCGCAGCCGGTGCGATGTCAATCCAGTCGGACACGGTTCAAGCAGGCCGGGGTGCAGTTCCCGTTCCTGCCCGGATAGCGGGTGGTCGCGGAGGGCGGTGGTAACCTCCTCCGGTTGCCCTGATCGCGAGTCACCGCCCTGGATTCAATAAAGACCCATTTCAAGGCGCGCCGCCTCCGACATCATGCTCTGATCCCAGGG
>CAZXGW010000023.1:0-5826 GCA_964640355.1 uncultured Enterobacteriaceae bacterium | reverse complement strand
GCGGTCCTGTCGGCATCGTCCATGTTCCCGAAGTTGCGCGGGTCGCGGTTGTGATCGACGATGACTTCCTGGTAGAGATCCCTCAGGTCGAACATCACCGGAACACCTCCCTGCATTTCTCGAGACCCTGCGCCAGCCTGTCGATCTCCGCGAAGGTGTTGTAAAAGGCAATTGAGGCACGCGCGGTTGCGGGCACGTGGAAATGATCCATCACCGGCATGGCGCAGTGGTGACCCGTGCGGATGGCGATGCCCTGGCGATCCAGTATCGTGCCGATATCGTGGGGGTGAATACCGTCCATGATGAACGAGACGATGCTGACCCGTTCCCGCGCGGTGCCGATGAACTTCAGGCCGGGAATGTCGCGTATCGCCGAGACCGCGTACGCCAGGAGTTCATTTTCATGGGCGGCAATGGCGTGGAGGCCGATGCCCTGCACGTAATCTATCGCCGCACCGAGGCCGATAACGCCGGCGATGTGGGGAGTCCCCGCCTCGAACTTGTAGGGCAGATCGTTGTAGGTGGTCTCTGCCAGGGTCACTTTCTTGATCATGTCGCCACCCCCGTGATAAGGCGGCATGGCCTCGAGCAGGGACTGCCTGCCGTACAGAACCCCGGTGCCCGTCGGCCCGAACAGCTTATGCCCGGAAAAGGCGTAGAATTCGCAACCCAGTGCCTGGACATCGATCGTCATGTGCGGCGCGGCCTGGGCGCCGTCGATCAGCACCACCGCGCCGTGGCGATGCGCCATGGCGATGATCTGTTCGACGGGATTTATCGTACCCAGGGCATTGGAGATATGACCGACCGCCACCAGGCGCGTTTTCGGGCCGAGCAGCCGTTCATATTCCCCGAGGATCAGTTCCCCGGCATCGTTGATGGGGATGACCTTAAGGACCGCGCCGGTCTGCTTGCAGAGTATCTGCCAGGGGACGATGTTGGAGTGGTGTTCCATCTCCGAGATGATGATCTCGTCCCCCGCCTGCAGCCGGCTACGCCCGTAACTCTGCGCGACGAGGTTAATCCCTTCCGTCGTGCCGCGCACGAAGATGATTTCCCTGGTCGAAGCCGCGTTCATGAACTGCCGTACTTTCTCGCGCGCACCCTCGTAGGCCGAAGTCGCCCGTTCGCTCAGGAAATGGATGCCGCGGTGGATGTTGGCGTTGTATTCGCGGTAATAGCTGTCCAGCGTCTCAATCACCTTTGCCGGTTTCTGGGAAGTCGCGGCATTGTCAAGGTAGACCAGCGGCTTCCCGTAAACCTGCTGTTGCAGGATGGGAAAATCGGCGCGGATGGCTTCGATGTCCGGCGCTGCGGCGGCGCGGATTTTCGGTGCAATGTTTTCGCTGTTCATCGGGTAAACTCCCGGATGATGCCGGCGCCCGGCAGGCGGCCGACGACGAGATGCTCCAGCCGTTGCCGCAGCGGCCTGAATTTGATCCGGTCGATCACGTGCCGGGCAAAGGCGTAAGTCAGGAGTGTGCCGGCCGCCCCTTCCTCGATGGCGCGGGTCCGGAGGTAGAACAGCATGTCTTCGTCGAGCTGCCCGACCGTGGCGCCGTGGCTGCACTTGACATCGTCCTCGTAGATCTCGAGCTCCGGCTTGGTGTCGATTTCGGCGTCATTGGAGAGCAAGAGATTGTCGTTGGACTGGTGCGCGTCGGCCTTTTCCGCGCCCTTGTGCACCACCACCTTGCCGTTGAATACCCCGCGCGACTGATCGCCCAGTATCCCGCGGTAATATTCCTCGCTGCGGGTATGCGGCCGGAGATGATTGACCAGGGTATGGTTGTCCACGTGCTGTTTGCCGCCCGCCGCGTAGAGGCCATTGAGCATGACTTCGCTGCCCGGGTCCGAGAGATCGACGACCAGGTCATTGCGCACCAGCCTGCCGCCAAGCGTGAAGACGTGGGATTCCAGTACCGCATCACGGTCAAGCCGGGCGGTGAAGTAGCCGATGTGATAGGTCCGGTCGCTTTCCTGCTGGATTTTGTAATGCTCAAGCCGCGCGCCGTCGCCCGCGATCACCTTGGTGGTCACATTGGTAAAACATTCGGGTTCGCCATGGGAGGCATAGAATTCCGCGACCACGGCCCGGGCATTCCTGCCCAGGATGATCAGGTTATGCGGTTGCGCCGTGAACGCCTGGCCGGTATCGGTGACGAGATAATACAGGCAGATCGGTTTCGCCACCTCGGTATCATCGGGGATGTAGATGAATGCCCCGTCCTGGAGCAGGGCGGTGTTCAGGGAGGCGAAGGCCGAGCCGCCGTTGGCCGTTCCCATGTGCCGTTTCAGGATGTCCGGATGGCTGTTGACCGCCGCGACCAGGGGCGCGATGACGGCGCCTCCGGGCAGGTCGCCTGGGCGCGATGACGACTCCGAGGAATAGCCATTGATGAAAATCAGTTCCCGGCTGTCCGCGCCTTGGAGGCGGAGACTGTCGATCAGGCTGTCCGGAAGGCCGCCTTCCCCTGGCTCGGTAAACCGGAACCTGCCGCGGGTGATAGGCCGGATATCGGTATATTTCCAGTTTTCATGGCGCAGCGTTGGAAAACCGTTCTGGAGCACGCTCTGAAGCGCCGCCTCCCGCTGCTCGGCAAACCAGGGCGCGATCAGCCTGTCCCCGATCCGGGCGTAGGTTGACCGGTAGTGTTCCAACGCGCTGTCGTTCATGCGGCATTTACCTCCTCCGACACCCACTCGTAGCCTTTTTCTTCGAGCTGCAGGGCCAGTTCGCGGTGGCCGGATTTGACGATCCTGCCGCCGGAGAGGACGTGCACCTGGTCGGGAACGATGTAATTCAGGAGGCGCTGGTAGTGGGTGACCAGGATGATGGCCCGGTCGCGATGGCGCAGGCTGTTGACGCCTTCGGCCACGATCCTGAGCGCGTCGATGTCGAGCCCCGAATCGGTTTCATCGAGTATGGCGAGCCTCGGTTCGAGCACCGCCATCTGGAAAATTTCGTTGCGCTTCTTTTCACCCCCGGAAAATCCCTCATTGACTGAGCGGTTGAGCAGTTCCTCGCTCATTTTAACGAGTTTCGTCTTTTCCCTGACGTGCGCCAGGAATTCGACCGTATCCAGCCTGGATTCACCGCGGTAGCTGCGAATGGCGTTCAACGCCGCCTTGAGCAGGTAGATGTTGTTCACGCCGGGGATCTCGACCGGATACTGGAAGGCAAGAAAGATCCCCTCGCAGGCGCGCTGTTCCGGCGGCATGGTCATGAGGTCCCGGCCAAGATAGCTGATGCTGCCGCGGGTGATCTCGTAGCCGTTCTTGCCGGCGATCACGTTTGCGAGCGTGCTCTTGCCCGAACCGTTCGGACCCATAATGGCGTGCACTTCGCCGGCATTTACCTCGAGATCGAGACCGTTGAGGATCTGCTTGCCGTCAACGCTGACACGAAGGTTCTTGATGCTTAACATGGGCTGGCGACTCGTCTCTTCAGCTTTCAACTTTTCGCTTTTAATTGTCGTTTATCCGACTGCGCCTTCCAACGTTACGCCGAGCAGCTTCTGCGCCTCGACCGCGAATTCCATCGGCAGTTCCTTGAATACTTCCCTGCAAAAGCCGTTTACGATCATGTTGACGGCGTCCTCTTCGGAGATGCCGCGCTGCTTGCAGTAGAACAACTGGTCGTCGCTTATCTTCGAAGTGGTGGCCTCGTGCTCGATTTGCGCCGTCGAATTCATCACTTCCACGTAAGGGAAGGTATGCGCACCGCATTTGTCACTCAGCAGCAGTGAGTCGCACTGGGTGTAATTGCGCGAGTTTTCGGCGCTCCGGGCCACTTTCACCAGGCCGCGGTAGGCGTTCTGGCCGTGGCCCGCGGATATGCCCTTGGAAATGATGGTGCTGCTGGTGTTCCGGCCGATATGGATCATTTTGGTGCCGGTATCGGCCTGCTGGTAATTGTTGGTCACGGCCACCGAATAGAATTCTCCCCGGGAGTTGTCGCCCCGGAGTATGCAACTCGGGTACTTCCAGGTGATCGCCGAACCGGTTTCCACCTGCGTCCAGGAGATCTTCGAGTTGTGGCCGCGGCAGTCCCCGCGCTTGGTCACGAAGTTGTAGATCCCGCCCTTGCCGTTTTTATCGCCGGGGTACCAGTTCTGCACCGTTGAATACTTGATCTGGGCGTTATCGAGGGCGATCAGTTCCACAACCGCGGCGTGCAGCTGGTTTTCATCGCGCATGGGCGCGGTGCAGCCCTCGAGGTAGCTGACGTAGCTGCCCTCATCGGCGATGATCAGCGTTCGCTCGAACTGGCCGGTATTCGCGGCATTGATCCTGAAATAGGTCGACAATTCCATCGGGCAGCGGGTGTTTCTGGGGATGTAACAGAAGGAACCGTCGGTAAACACGGCCGAATTCAGCGCGGCGTAGAAATTGTCGCCGAGGGGGACCACCGTTCCCAGATATTGCCTGACCAGCTCGGGATGGTTTTGCACCGCTTCCGAGAAGGAGCAGAATATCACGCCCGCTTCCGACAGCTTTTCCTTGAAGGTGGTGGCCACCGAGACGCTGTCGAAAACGGCGTCAACGGCAACGCCGGCAAGCAGCTTCTGCTCATTCAGGGGAATGCCCAGTTTCTCGTAGGTCTCGAGCAGCTTGGGGTCGATCTCGTCGAGGCTCCTGGGGCCGTCCTTGCGCGATTTCGGCGCGGAAAAATAGGAAATGGCCTGGTAGTCGATCGGCTCGTGCCTGACATGCGCCCAGCGGGGTTCCTGCATCTTGAGCCACTGCCGGTAGGCCTGCAGGCGCCAGTCGAGCAGCCATTCCGGCTCCCCTTTTTTGGAGGAAATGAGCCGGATGACGTTTTCATCCAGGCCCGGCGGCACCGTATCGGCCTCGACATCCGTGACGAAACCGTGTTTGTATTCCCGGAGGATCAGTTGTTCAACATCCTGGGGCTGGCTTGCCATTATCGATCTCCCGGCTCCTGCGCTGCCGGCTTCGAGACATTGAAGCTCTCGCCGCAGCCGCAGGTTTCCTGAACATTGGGGTTGTGAAATCTGAAACCGGCCTTCAGTCCCTCGCGGACGTAATCCAGTTCCGTGCCCGCCAGGTAACGCAGGCTCCGATCGTCGGTGATGACCTTCACGCCGCGGGTTTCGAACACGTGATCGCCTTCACCGATGCGCTCGGCCGGTTCGACCACGTACTGGTAACCGGAGCAGCCGGCGGGTTTGACGGCGACGCGCAGGCCGATGCCGCTGTCGTGGCGGGCGAGATAATCGCGCACGTGGCGGGCGGCCCTGTCCGTCAGGGTGATCTCCGGTGTTGTCATTTCGGGCAGTGTGGTCATTACTGGATCCGCAACTGTTGCATCATATGGTCCTGCCGTTGCGACACCACCCTGACGGTGCGCCGCTGCACCAGGTCGAACAGGCTGATGCTGCTGAGGAAACCCGAGATCTGCCGGCTGAGATCCTCCCACAGATCGTGGGTCAGGCAGCGCAGGGTCGCCTGGCAGTTCTGCAGGCCGCCGCAGCGGGTGGCATCCACCTGCTCATCCACCGCCAGGATCACGTCCGCGACCGATATGTCGGAGATCGGCCTGCCCGGCAGGTAACCCCCGCCGGGCCCGCGGGTACTCCGCACCAGGCCCGTTTTGCGCAGTTGGGCAAAGAGCTGTTCCAGGTAAGCCTGCGAGATGCTTTGCCGCGAGGCAATCTCGCTAAGGCGCACCGGACCCTGTTCATGGTGCAATGCAAGATCAAGCATTGCCGTGACGGCGTAACGCCCGCGGGTCGTCAGTTTCATCGTCGTTTCACTCCGGTTTATCGCATCGCAAAAGAATAGGCAGGATTACATACCTGA
>CAZXGW010000022.1:10188-15272 GCA_964640355.1 uncultured Enterobacteriaceae bacterium | reverse complement strand
CAGGTGCCTGAGGGATCTTCCGGGCAGGATGCGCAGCGTGATCCACGCCTGACCTTGCTGTTAAAGGGGGTGTGCATGGGTGCCGCGGACGTCATCCCCGGTGTCAGTGGCGGCACCATGGCCCTTATCCTCGGCATCTACCAGAAACTGATCGACGCCATTAAATCGTTCGATCTTGCCTGGCTTAAGGGACTGTCCCGCCTCGATGCAAGAATAATTCTGACACGGCCGCATTTCGGGTTTCTCATCCCGCTGTGCACCGGTATCGCCTTCTCCCTGTTCTTTTTTACGCGCGTCGTATCCCTGCCTGTGCTTCTGCAGGCACATCCGGAACCGATCTACGGCCTGTTTTTCGGGCTGATCTTCGGGTCGATTCTAATCCTGCTGGAAGAATTGAGGCAGGGCGGTCCAATAAATTACCTTGTCCTTTCGGCAGGCGTGGCGGCGGGGTTCGTCGTGTTCAACATGGTGCCGGTGGAAACGCCCGAGGCCGGATGGTTCATCTTTCTGTCCGGGATGCTGGCGATATGCGCCATGATCCTGCCAGGCATATCGGGCTCGTTCATCCTGCTGATGCTCAAGAAGTATACTTATGTTTTCAATGCCATCGGCTATCTCCAGTTTTCGGTGCTGGTACCTTTTGCCCTTGGCGCCGCAACGGGCCTCGTGCTTTTCAGCCGGTTCCTGTCCTACCTGCTGCACGAGCATTACCGGGGCACCATGCTGGTAATCACCGGCATTCTGGTCGCGTCGTTGTGGGTCATATGGCCGTTCCAGGAGCGCATATATGGCAGTGCCGGCAGCGAGCAGCACCTGATTGCCAGTTCCCCCTATATCCCGGGGCTGTCAACGCCGGGCTTGTTGTTCGCCCTGGGCATGATCATGGCGGGCTTGCTTCTGATCCTGCTGATACACAATTTTGCGAATTACCGTATGGCGGTTGAAGAATAAAAAGCGGGACTGTTGTAAACTTCGACGTCAGGTTTCCCGGGGCGGGGCAGTATCATGCCGTTAGCAGAAATCGTCCTCATCGTGATGGGTCTGTTGACCCTTGCCATGCTGGCCGCAGGGATCTGCCGCAACATCCCCGTACCCTACACGGTATTCCTGGTGATACTGGGCATGATCCTGGGCTGGCTGGCCAGGACGGTGCCGCACATGGAAGTACTGCTGGATTTCCGCCTGACACCGGAACTGGTGCTTTTTCTCTTTCTGCCCGCCCTTATATTCGAATCGGCCTTCAACCTGAACGCCAGGCAACTGGTCAAGGATCTCGCGCCCGTACTGACGCTGGCGGTCCCGGCATTGCTGATCTCGACGGCAATTATCGGCGCCGGCATGTGGTTGCTGCTGGACATCAACGTGCTGCTGGCGCTGTTGTTCGGCGCACTGATCTCGGCCACAGACCCGGTGGCTGTGATTGCCCTGTTCAAGGAGCTCGGGGCGCCGGAGAGGCTCACCATACTCGTAGAAGGCGAATCGCTGCTGAATGACGCCACTGCGATCGTGGTTTTCAACATCATCCTGGGTCTCGCCATCACCGGTTCGTTCGCCTGGAGTGATGCGGGATTGGCGGTCTTCGAGTTTGTCAGGGTGTTTATCGGCGGCGTCCTGGTCGGCGCGGTCATTGGCCTGGCCATCAGCGAAGTACTGCACCGGCTGTTCACGGGACTCAGCGCGTTCATGATCATGTCGATCGTGGTTGCCTACAGCAGTTTTGTCATCGCCGAGCACACCTTCCACGTCTCCGGCGTCATGGCCGTCGTGGCCTCCGCCATAACGCTGGGCGTCCTGTGGGTCACCCGCATCTCGCAGTCGGCAACGCACGTCGTGAGGGAGACGTGGGAAGTCGTTGCCCTGGTCAGCAATTCACTGCTTTTCCTGCTCGTGGGGCTGTCGGTCAATGTCGCCGACCTGATAGCCAGGCTGGATGTCATCCTGATCGCCATCATCCTTGTCCTGCTGGCGCGCGCCGCCACGATTTACAGCCTTGTGCCCGCCACCACGCACCTGTTTGCGTTGCCCCGGGTCAGCGTCGGTGAACGCCATATCATGTGGTGGGGAGGGCTCAAGGGAGGACTGGCGATCGCCATCGTGCTTTCCATACCGGACAGCCTGCCGGGCAAGGATCTGCTGTTGAATATTACCCTCGGGGTTGTCATCTTCTCGCTGGTTGTCAACGCCCCGACCATCAGGCCGCTTATCCACCTGCTAGGCATAGACAGGCTGACCGGTGACGAGCTGGCGGAGCTCAGGCAGGGCCTGTTGCACGCGGGGGGAAAGTCGTCCCGGGTACTGAGCATGGTCTACAACACCGGCCTGATCTCGCGCAGCACGGAACAGCTCATCTGCAAAAAGACCGGCGATATATTTGCTTCGGATACTTCCACGCTGGTAAAGGAACAGGACGCGCGCCATCTGCAGATCATGGCGCTGCGAACAGAGTTCGATCAGTTGAAGCATCTGCTCGAGATCGGCCTGATCCAGCATTATACGTATCTCGACATCAGAAATACGCTGCAGCGTGATCGCGAGCGGCTTGGATCAGGCCAGCCGCAGGAGGATATGCCGGCAAAGACCGAAAGGCCAAACCTCTTCCTGAAGCTGGAGAACGCCCTTCTGCGCCGGCTTCGGGAAAAAAACTGGGCGGCGCAGCTCATGGCGCGTTACCAGAACATGCGACTGTCAAACAGGATGCAGAGGGATATCGCTGGCGTGCTCATCTGTTCGGCGGTCCTGGAGATGCTGGATGCCCACAAGGAACAGGACCCGGATCAGCGCGAAAAGGTGGCCGCTGTTTACCGGGACCGGATGCAGCGGCGGAAAGCCAGGCTTGAAAGAATCGCGCGGGACTTTCCGGACTTTTATTCCCGTTTTGTAACGAACCTGTATACGCAGGTGGCACTGACGGCCGCGAAGTGTCATGTCAGCGAACTGCACCACGACGGTGAAATAGGATCGAAAGCCTATGCCCGCATCGAGCAGCGGATCCAGAAGGCCCTTTCGGATATACCGGGCATTACGGATCCGGCGCCAAAACTTCAGCCCAGCGACCTGATCGGCACGGTGCCGCTGCTGAAAGGACTGCCTGAAAACGTGCTGGAGCAGCTCGCGTCACAAGCGCAGGCAGTGACCTTCCTGCCCCACGACATCATTATCGGAGAGGGAGAAAAAGGAGACGCGCTGTATATTATCACCCATGGAACAGTCACCGTGCATAAAGGGAATGCGATTGTCGCGGAGCTCAGGGACGGTGATTTTTTCGGGGAGATGGCGCTTTTGGGCGACCAGGTCCGGACGGCCACGGTAAAGGCCAGGGAGGCGTCAACGCTGCTGCGGCTGACCCGGCGCGAGGTCATGCGCCTTGCGGAAAAGGCCCCGGAGCTGAAGCGCAGGCTGACGGAAGCAAAAGACGCAAGAAGTGTCGCCTGAAATTTGCCGTTATACGGCTTCCCTGACAACGCCCCTTGATTCTTTCCAAATCTCACGTTGAATTCGCGGGCGCCCGAACGGCCCTCACGCTACGCCGGTTTCATGCACGGTGCGTATGCCCGTTTTCCGGACATTCAATCCGCCGGCCGGGCCCGGTCTGATCTTCTGATCACCGGCAAACAGAACAAAAGCAGCGCTGAAGCGAGCAGTACGGCGGGATAATTCCCGAACCGGACGTAAGGCGTCGTGCCCGTGTATACCCTGGCGTCGCCGGCCAGGGCGTAGGGTGCGAACTGGGGTGAACGCCCGATGACGCCGCCTTTCTCGTCTATTATGGCGGTGATGCCGGTATTGGTGCCCCGCAACAGGTACCGTCCCGTTTCCAGCGCCCTCATGCGCGCCATCTGCAGGTGCTGGTGGGGGGCGATGGAGTCCCCGAACCAGGCGTCATTGCTGATGTTGATCAGCATCCCCGCTTCCGGCAGGGCGGTAATGATTTCTTCGCCGAACACGTCTTCGTAGCAAATCGAAACACCCGCGGCCACGCCCCCCGGCCTGAGGAGGGGCTGTGTGGCCGCGCCGGCGCTGAACCGGGACATGGGTATCCTGAGGTAATCGAGGAGCGGCCTCAGCCATTTGTCGAGCGGCAGGTATTCACCAAAAGGCACGAGATGGCGTTTGTTATATACGCCGGATCCATCTCCAACCATGATCAGGCTGTTGTAGTACCTGATGCGCTCCCTGTCCTTGATGGGGACGCCGGTAAGCAGTGCCGTGCCATGCTGTTTGCCCAGCATATCCAGCATGCCGATAAAAGGTTCCGCATCGTGATATAACATCGGGATGGCTGTTTCAGGCCAGATGATCAGGTCTTTGCCCCAGTGAGGCTCCGACAGGGCAAGGTACAATTCGAGTGTATTCTGCTGCTGTTCAGGATCCCATTTGATTTGTTGCGGTATTGCGCCCTGGATCAGGGCGACGGAAAGGCTTCTGGACGCGTGCGCCGTCCAGGGTACGGCCTTCAGAATGCCGCCTCCCGCCCAGACCAGGACCAGCGCAAGCACGACGGCGAATTTCCTGCTGACGTCGCGGCGCAGGAGGCAGACGAGCAGCGCTGCAGATAAACACGCAAGCCAGCTTGCACCGTAGACGCCCGCCAGGGGAGAGACGCCGGACAAGGGCGTGTCCGTCTGGCTGTAACCGAGGTTGAGCCAGGGGAAACCCGTCAAGAACCACGATCGGCACCATTCGGCGAGCGTCCACATCGCGGGCAATGCAACCACCAGCAGGACGGCGGCACTGCCCCGCCAGTATTTGCGGCAGAGGTATCCGGCAAGCGCGGGGTAGAGGGCAAGGTAGGCTACGAGGAGATAGGTGAGCAGGTAGGCGCCGGAGAGACTGATGCCTCCGAAAAGATTTATGCTGATATGCAGCCAGTTAACGCCGGTACCAAACATGCCGAGTCCGAAGGCGTAACCGTAGAGGAAGGCGTCCCCCGGTTTTGCATCGGCCAGGAAATAAAACAGGACAGCCGGCGCCAGGACGCCGAGCAGGGCGATATCAAACGGCGCAAAGGCCAGCGGCAGCACGGCCCCCGCGATCAGGCAGGCCGCTCCGGCCTTTAACCGGTATTTTTGCAGGCCGCCGATCAC
>CAZXGW010000022.1:0-10088 GCA_964640355.1 uncultured Enterobacteriaceae bacterium | reverse complement strand
TGCTGCCTTGACAACAGTGCCGTTTTTCTTTCAGACCCGCGCAGCGGGTGTTTCCTTTTCCAGTTTCACCATGCGCAAGAGATGGATGCGGCGCTTGTCCGCCCGCAGGATCTTGACGCTGAATCCATCAAACTCGAAGAGCTCGCCGCGCTTCGGGACGTAGCCACGGGCCTTGAGGATGAGACCCCCTATGGTGTCGTATTCTTCGTCGCTGTACATCGTGCCGAAAACCTTGTTGAACTCGACGATAGGCGTCATTGCGCTTACGGTATACCGGTTGCGGCCATACAGTTTGATTTGTTCTTCTTCGTCAATGTCATACTCATCCTCGATATCACCGATGATCTCCTCGATGACGTCTTCAATGGTTACAAGACCCGATACCGAGGAATATTCATCGACAACAATCGCCATGTGGTTCTTGCTGGAACGGAACTCCCTGAGCAGTACGTTCAGGCGCTTGCTTTCCGGCACGTAGACGGCGGGCCTCATCAGGTCCTTGATGTCGAATTTTTTCTCCTTCCTGTTTGCGAAATAGGAGAGCAGGTCCTTGGCCAGTAATATCCCGAGTATTTCGTCCGGATCGTCGCCTATCACCGGAAAGCGGGAATGGCCGGACTCGATTACGATGGACAGGATTTCCTCCGGGGTGGCGTCGTTTCTTATCATGATCATCTGCACCCGGGGGACCATGATGTCCCGCGCGTGCATCTCGGACACCTGCAGGGCGCCCTCGATCATGGCCAGCGCGTCCGGATCCAGCAGGTTGCGATGTTCGGAAACGCGCAGGATCTCAATCAGGTCGTGACGGCCCCTCGGCGCTCTCCTGAACAGGGAGTCCAGGCACTCGATGCAGGACCGCAGGACGGATTTTGCCCGGTTTTCAGTCACTTGTTGCCGATAGCCCGGTAAGGGTCAGGATAACCCAGGCGTTTGAGCAAAGACGTTTCCAGCTTTTCCATTTTTTCCGCGTCTTCCGGCCTGGCGTGATCATGTCCCAGCAGGTGCAGTGTGCCGTGGATAACCATGTGCGCCCAGTGTGATTCCGGGGTTTTGCGCTGCTGATCCGCTTCACGCATGATCACGGGCGCGCAGAGAACGATGTCCCCCAGCAGGCCGGGCACGTATTTCTCCATTTCATTGGACGGGAACGAAAGGACATTGGTTGCGCCCCCGGCCTTTCGCCACTGCCTGTTGAGTATCGCGCCTTCATTTTCATCCACGATCCTCACGGTCAGTTCTGCATGCTTGCGGCGGCCCGACAGGGCGGCGCGCGCCCATTCGCTGATTTGATGTTTGGAAGGCAATCCTTTCGCTTTAAACGCAAACTGGACATAAACACTAGTTTTCATGGTTTCTGCCGGTTTCGCCGTGGTCGTTTTCATGCCGCTCATAGGCATTCAGTATTCTCGCCACCAGCGGATGGCGAACCACGTCCTTGGAATTGAAAAAGGTGAAGCTGATGCCTTCTTCGTCCTTGAGAATGTCGATCACGTGCCGCAATCCCGATTTCCTGCCGCGGGGCAGATCAATCTGCGTGATGTCTCCGGTGATCACGGCGGTGGAACTGAAGCCGATCCTGGTCAGAAACATTTTCATTTGTTCGATCGTGGTGTTCTGGGCCTCGTCCAGTATGATGAACGATTCGTTCAGTGTGCGGCCGCGCATGAACGCCAGTGGTGCCACCTCTATAACGTTGCGTTCTATATACTTGGCGACCCTTTCAAATCCCAGCATCTCGTAAAGTGCGTCGTAGAGAGGCCGCAGGTAGGGATCCACCTTCTGCACCAGATCGCCCGGCAGAAAGCCCAGTTTTTCTCCCGCCTCGACCGCCGGCCGCACCAGGATCAGGCGCCTGGCCTGCTCGTGCTCCAGCGCGGCAACGGCGCAGGCCACTGCCAGGTAGGTCTTGCCCGTGCCCGCCGGGCCGATGCCGAAGGAAATATCATGGGCGAGAATATTCCTCATATAGAGGCGCTGGTTCGGGCTCCTTCCCTTTATCACGCTGCGCTTTGTCCTGATGATGATCTCGTTGGCGGCATCCGGGGGTTCCACTTCATCGGCGCCCGCTTCCCGAAGGTACAGATGCACCCGTTCGGGGGTCAAAACCTCGCTCCGGGTGATGGTGTAAAGCTCCCTGATCAGGCGTTCGGTAATCTCCACCGATTTTGCTATGCCGATAATCTGGAAGGTGCTTCCCCTGCTGTTGATCTCCACTCCCATGCGCCGTTCTATCTGGCGGAGGTGTTCATCAAGCGGCCCGCACAGATTGGCGAGGCGCTCGTTGTCTGCAGGCTCCAGCACAAGTTCAGCGGAGTATGGCTGCAGGGTATCGGTCAGGGTGCTCAATTATCCGGGGCTGGCATGCAGCGCCATGCGATCGGTGGATGCGCGCGCGCCGGCTTCAAGCCTGCCGCGCAGCGAGTTGGGCAGTGCCTCCGTGATGCGCAGGTTGACGAATTTCCCGATGAGGGAAGATGGGCCGGCAAAATTCACGATTCGGTTATTTTCGGTCCTCCCGCATAATTCAAGGGGGTTTTTCCTCGAGGGGCCTTCGACCAGAACCGACTCTGTTTTTCCGACCATGTCCCGGCTGATCCTGGCCGCGGAGGTGGAAATGCGGGCCTGAAGCGCCTGCAGCCTCTTTTTCTTCGTTTCGGGGGTGACGTTGTCTGGAAGGGTTGACGCCGGCGTACCGGGACGCCGGCTGTAGATGAAACTGAATGACTGATCAAATCCGATTTCATCCACGAGTTTCATCGTTGCCGAAAAATCCTCATCGGTTTCTCCGGGGAAGCCGACGATGAAATCGGACGAAACGCTGATGCCCGGCCTTATTTTTCTGAGTTTGCGTATCTTCGACTTGTATTCGAGTACGGTATGGCCGCGTTTCATTAACGCCAGGACGCGATCCGATCCGCTCTGTACCGGCAGATGGAGGTGGCCTGCCAGTTTTGGGATTTTTCCATAAACGGCGATCAAACTGTCGGAAAACTCAACCGGATGCGAGGTGGTAAAGCGTATCCGCTCTATTCCTTCCACCGCGGCGGCGTATTCAATCAGTTCCGCCAGGTCCGCAATCCCGCCGTTGTGCCTTGTTCCACGGTAGGCGTTGACGTTCTGCCCGAGCAGCGTGATCTCTTTCACCCCCTGGCCGGCAAGTTCGACGATCTCGGTGATGACATCGTCAAACGGCCTGCTGACTTCCTCGCCGCGGGTGTAGGGAACGACGCAGAAGCTGCAATACTTGCTGCACCCTTCCATTATGGAGACAAACGCGGTGGGACCGGCGGCGCGTGCTTCGGGCAGGTGATCGAATTTTTCCATTTCCGGAAACGAGATATCGATCACCGGCCCCCCGCCTTCGAGCACCTCGCTGTACATCTGCGGCAGGCGGTGCAGGGTCTGCGGCCCGAAGATGATGTCGACATGAGGCGCCCGCTCACGGATCGATCCGCCTTCCTGGCTGGCCACGCATCCGCCGACACCGATCACCAGGCCGGGATTCTCCTGTTTTATATGTTTCCAGCGGCCGAGCTCGGAAAATACCTTTTCCTGGGCCTTCTCCCTGATGGAGCAGGTATTGAGCAGCACCATGTCGGCCTCGGCCGGGTCGCCGGTCGGCACCATGCCGTGTGATTTCGCCAGCACGTCCAGCATCCTGGCGGAATCGTATTCATTCATCTGGCAGCCGTAGGTCTTGATATACAGTTTGCGCGACATAAATTCCGGTTTTTCAAGGGGTTGGCTAAATTACACGTTCCCGACCCCGTTTTCCAGGGTATTCGGCCTGCATCACGCAACGGTGCGGGGAAGCGGGGCAGTGCTCATCGCTGCAGATCGGCAATTTCCCATGAATTTCAGCGGGTTGTCAGTACCTCCCGCAGTGCGGGACGATCCGCGGAATGCCCCTGCCTGTACCGTTCATACGGCGGCCTGCCGGTCTAGTGCCCGTGCTTGAGGCTGGAAAGTTCCGCTTCCAGTTCCTTCAGTTTTTTAAATATGGAATCGCGCTCCCGGCTCAATTCGGCTGACTCGGCCAGTGCCTCGAAGGCCATGGTTTCCGCATGGTCCGCGCGCTCGATCAGTTCACGTCTTTGCCTGCTGAGCTCCATTTCGCGATGGCTGGGACCGGCAAGATAACGCCAGAACGATGAGAGGCTTTCCAGCACGAAGTTGCGCCGCGGCCGCGCTTCCTGCGGTGCGTCCGCCGGTGAATTCCGGTATTTCTCGTATTCGGGCATGTCCAGCGCGGCCTCAACCTGCAGCCGCAGGCGTGCGATGAGGTCGTAGGTTTCCTGATCGGTTTCAACGTTTTCACAGTGATCAAGAAGCGATTTGAATCTTCTCGCGGTTCGATAACCCTCCAGTGTTTTATCAAAATCGATTTTCATGGTCGCTTTGCGAAATCCGCTCTTTTCATTCAAAAACTAAACCGGCGGTCGCGGCAAGTCAAGGTGCGGCGCCATGCCGGTGTCTCCTTTCAGCCGCTCATGGCGGAGTGCGGCCCGGATGCACGGCGTGGCAGGCAGGTATGTCTGTTATGCGAGATCCGGCAACTTGCCCCTTTCGGCCGGGTATGGGAAATCCACCCGTTTTGACAGACAATAAAAAAGGCCGGTTACCCTGCTGCCATATCAGCCGATGAACGACTTTTTTACCGATTCCTTCCTGGTGGCGCTGAACCTGATTCTGGGGTTCGATATTGAATTGTATTACGTCGTCTGGACGTCGCTGAAAATTTCCTTCTCCTCGATTCTGATCACCTCTTTCCTGTGCATACCCCTCGGGCTGGTTTTCGCGTTCAGGAATTTCCCCGGCAAACCGGTATTGCAAAGCATACTGAACACCCTGATGGCGATGCCCACGGTGGTAGTCGGCCTGTTGTTGTTCGGTTTGCTCGGCCGCCGGGGGGCGTTCGGTGAACTGGAGCTGCTGTACACGCAGACGGCCATGGTGATTGGCCAGTGCGTCCTGATATTTCCCATCATTCTCAATCTCGTCATATCGGCGGCCAATACCGCCGATCCCAGGATACGGAGCACGTCCGTTGCGCTGGGGGCGGGCAGGGTACAGCAGCTTGTGATTTTCGTGAACGAAGTGCGATTTGCGATGATGGCGGCGATTGTGGCGGGATTCGGCCGCGCCATCGGTGAAGTGGGCGTGGCCATGATGCTTGGAGGAAATATCGAGGGCTACACCCGCACCATGACTACAGCCATCATCCTGGAGACGAGCAAGGGCGAATTTGAATTTGCGCTGGCGCTGGGTATGCTTCTCCTGCTGGTCGCGTTCGTTGTCAACGGCTTGCTGGAAAAGTTCCAGAAATTGAACAAATGACCGCTGTCTACGAATTGAAAGACGTCCAGTTCCGGTTTGACGGGAACCTGGTCCTGGATATTGGCTATTGTTCAATCGAGAGGGGCAGGAGCGTCGCCATTGTCGGACCCAACGGCTCCGGAAAAACCACCCTGCTGAACATGCTGGCGTTTTTGAGCAAACCGGCCCGGGGATACATAAAATACCTGCAGGTTTCCGTGAACGACAGGAACCGGGGTGATTTCAGGCGCAGGGTCGGTTATGTGCAGCAGAATCCCTACCTTTTCAATATGCCGGTCTTTGAAAACGTTGAACTTGGCCTCAAGCTGCGCGGTACGGCGAAAAAGGTGCGGCGCAGGCGCGCGCTGGATATCCTGGCCCAGCTCGGGCTTGAAAATCTGGCCGGCAGGAGGGCCCATGAACTCTCGGGCGGTGAAATACAGAAGGTGGCCCTGGCCCGCGCGCTGGTGCTTGAGCCTGAGGTGTTGATCCTGGACGAGCCGTTCACCTACCTGGACAAGTCCTCCTCGTTTGAATTCGAGAATTTTCTCACGTTGGCGAGAAACGGCCGCGAACAAACCGTGATATTCAGCCTGCATGACCACATCCGGGCACAGGTCCTGGCGGACGAGGTGTGCAGTATTATCGACGGAAAGCTGATACGGGAATCCTCGATAAACCTGTTTCACGGCCGGTTTTCCGCCGAGACGGGATGTTTTGATACGGGCAGGATGAACATACGGTTGCCGGGTGCCGGCAATTCGTGCCGCATGATTGCGGTAGAGCCGTCCCAGATCGTGTTGTCCAGGGCGGAGCTCGACTCCAGCATGCGCAACAGTTTCCCGGGCCGCGTTACGTCCATGCATTCACAGGGCAGTAATGTGCATGTCACCGTTGACGTCGGCGAAAAATTTCACACGGTTATCTCGGGTGCCGCGCAGGAGGCATTGAAACTGGGTCCGGGGGATGCGGTGTGGCTGAGTTTCAAGTCTAACGCGGTGAAGGTTATCCGGTAGCGTAACCGCGGGCCAGGGCAGTCGGCGTTCGCCGTTCCACGGCGCAGGGGTTAGTTCAGCGGGACAGTTCGTGGATCAGGGCCTTCACGTGCCGCTCGATGTCATCCCTGGCCTGTCTGAAATCATCGTCGTCCAGTTGTACGGGATCGGGAATATCCCACACGATACGCCTCCCCGCTTTTACGGCGGGACACCGGTCTCCGCACCCCATGCTGATCACAACGTCGAAATCCGGGGCTGGAAGGTCTTCAAGGGATTTGGATTGATGGCTGGCCAGGTCATAGCCTTTTTCCCGCATCAGCCTTATCGCCTTGTCGTCGACGCGGCCCGCCGGCTTTGAACCGCAGCTGCTGGCCTGGACAATGCCGCCGCCGTGCATCCTGGCAAAGGCCTCAGCCATCTGGCTCCTGCAGGAGTTTTCGACGCAGACAAAAAGAATTTTCTTCATTCAGGAAACCGGCAGGCAGCGCCCATGTGTTTGAGACGGACCCCCGGGATACTTTATATGGTAAGCCGGATCATATACAGGAAAACGACGACCGCCGTCACATCCATACCCTGTCTGCTCGGGGAGATACATTTGGTTGGCCGCCTCGCTTGATCATTGGCGCCGATGCCGTCAGAATGTGCGACCTTTTGAGACGGTCGAGCGGGCTGTGCCCGCCCATGTTGCAGTGCCAGAGTGTGACAGGGCCGGTATTTCCGAAGCTTCCCGAACTGACTGACGTTAACAGGCTATGCCTGCCGCCTGATTATGCGTGACCGGAATGCCATTTTGATTTTTTCCAGGATGTTGATGCTAACCTGCACAGTCTTCCATGCCGCCGCCGCGGCAGGGAGCGGGGAAATGAAAACGGTTGGCTGGGCGGAGCGGGTGAGGATATATCCCGGGGGCATGCTTTTTCTGGCAAAACTTGATACCGGGGCGCGGAATTCGTCCATCAACGCCAAGAACATCAGGGAATTTGAGCGGGATGGCGAGCCGTGGGTCAGGTTCGACGTTGAAAACAGAAGCAAAAAAAGCATGACCATTGAATTGCCTCAGTTGAGGGAAGCAAAAATAAAACGCCATTTCGGCGACAGGCAGCACAGGCCCGTTGTCCTGATGGGGATCTGCCTCGACAGATATTACAGGGAAACGCAGGTCACCCTCGTCGATCGGGAGGGTTTTCTCTACGGTCTGTTAATCGGGAGGAGTTATCTGAAGCACAAATTCGTTGTGGATTCCTCCGTTCAGTATACTACGCAGCCGGAATGCAGGTTGCCTGGCGGCGATGAAAAATAGGCACCTGTATATACTTTCCTCGGCGCTGGCCGCGCTGGGCATCCTGATTTTTGGCTACAAGGCATTTTACCTGGGTTTTCCGGTCAGGCCGGGTGAACTGACAAGCATGTGGGAAATCGAGATCAGGATAAATTTTTTCGCCACTGAGAGACCCGTAAAGGCCCTCCTCTACGTTCCCGGAACGACGATGAATTTTTCCATTCTCAACGAGAACTTCATTTCCAGGGGTTACGGGGTTTCCATCAGCAGGTCGGAGGGCAATCGCCAGGTTGCCTGGACAAAACGCAACGCCAGGGGGCAGCAGACGCTTTACTACAGGGCGACGGTTGAAAAGACAGCCACAGGCGACGTCCAGCCCTCTGCCAGAAAAACGGACGTGGAGCCTCACAAGTTTGAGGGTGCGGATCTGGAAGCAGCGGCGTCGATATTGCAGGACGCAAGGCAGAAATCGGCGGATATAGTGACGCTGGTATCCCAGCTCGTGGAGAAAATGGAGGATTATGAGAATGACGACAACGTCAACCTGCTGATGAAAGGGAGATATACGCTGGAGCGGAAGATCGAATCGATAATCAGGATACTCTCGCTCGAATACGTACCGGCCAGGATGGTGCACGGTCTCAGGCTGGATGAGCAATACGGGGAAGCCGCACCCCTGCCGTGGCTCGAGATATTCACGGGTGATCGGTGGCAGGCCGTGGACCCCGTCACGGGGGCATGGGAATTGCCGGCGGATTACCTCATCCTGTGGCGGGGGGAGCACAAGCTGGTTCACCTTGTGGGCGGTGAAAATCTTGATGTGGATATCAACGTCAAGAAGGTCGAGCTTGAAAGCATCACCGCAGCGCACGCGAGGGAGAAAATCATCAGCCCCGATTACTGGAAGTATTCAATTTCGAACCTTCCTCTTGCCACGCAGAAGGTTTACAGCATATTGCTGCTCGTGCCGCTCGGGGTATTTGTGCTGGTCATAATGCGTAACGTCATTGGGATAAAGACGTTCGGGACCTTCATGCCGGTGTTGATCGCTTTGTCATTCCGGGAAACAAGGCTGCTGGCCGGGCTCATCCTGTTCATGATCCTGGTCACCCTGGGGCTCATGATCCGCTTTTACCTGGAAAGGCTGAAACTTCTGCTGGTACCGCGCCTGGCATCGGTGCTGGTGATTGTCATTCTCCTGATGCTGATGGTCAGCATCATCAGCCATAACCTCGGTTTTGAAAGCGGACTGTCAGTGGGTCTTTTCCCGATGGTGATCATGACGATGACCATCGAGCGCATGTCCGTCGTCTGGGAGGAAAGAGGGGCGGCGGAGGCCATATACCAGGGAGTCGGCAGCCTGTTTACCGCCGCCGTTGCCTTCATGGTAATGAGCATAGGAATTCTGGAGCATTATGTAACCGTGTTCCCGGAACTGCTGTTTGTACTGCTTGCCGTGATCATGCTGTTCGGGCGTTACACCGGTTACCGTTTCCTGGAATTGTTCAGGTTCAGGACCCTCGCGGGCAGTTAACGTCATGTTAGGCCTTGCGAAGAAGCTTGCGGCGAAGGGCATCATGGGGATCAACCGGCGCAATTGCCAGTTTACGCAGGTTTACAACCCCAGGCGTTACTACCCCCTCGTTGATGACAAGCTGGAAACTAAAAAACTCGCCCTCAGAGCCGGCATTGCCGTTCCAGACCTTTACGGTATTGTGGAAATCGAGCACCAGATAGCGGAATTACCCGGCCTTCTCGGGAAATACGCCAATTTTGTGCTGAAACCGGCCCACGGAAGCGGAGGGGATGGCGTCATGGTGATTGTCGGCCGGGCCAGGAATCTTTACAGGAAAGCGAACGGAAAATACATTGATCAGGAAGAGCTCGATCATCATGTATCGAACATACTGAACGGCCTGTTCAGCATCGGCGGCCATGATGACAAGGCAATAATCGAATACCAGGTAAATTATGATCCCGTTTTTGAGGCCATAACCTACCAGGGTGTGCCCGATATCAGGATCATCGTATTCCGCGGCGTTCCGGTAGCCGCCATGGCCCGATTGCCGACGCGCATGTCCGACGGAAAGGCCAACCTGCACCAGGGCGCGATCGGTGCCGGAGTGGATATTGCTACCGGGAAAACACTTTCCGCAGTCTGGAGGAACGAAATCGTTTATGAACATCCGGACACCCAGCAGCCGGTCGAGGGCGTGCAGATTCCCAGGTGGGATGAACTCTTGCACATCGCGGCTTATTGCTACGAAATGACCGGCATGGGCTATATCGGCGTGGATATCGTGCTGGACAGGGATCTGGGGCCGCTCGTGCTTGAGCTTAACGCCCGCCCCGGCCTGAACATCCAGATTGCCAACAAGGCCGGCTTGCTGCCCCGTCTTGAATTTGTCGAGGCAAATGGCTCCAGGCTGGGATCCCTGCGGGATCGCGTTGCCTTCGCAAAAAGAATGGTGTCCCGGGTTCAATGACAT